>JBKJOR010000226.1:0-4578 GCA_046595575.1 Pyrinomonadaceae bacterium
TAGCGCCGCATCCGTAGCCCCGGTTTCCTCTATCACCGTTGCAAGATCATCAGCAAGCGTGTCGTAATCGTAACCGTCCCATGGCTGATCCGACCGACCAAATCCCCTGCGGTCATAGGAGATCGCGTTGAATCCGGCCTCCGCCAGCGCCATTGCCTGGTCGTCCCAACTGTCCGCAGAAAGCGGCCAGCCGTGCAGAAGTATTACTGGTTTTCCCGTTCCCCAGGATTTGTAGTAGAGCTTCGTCCCATCTGAAGCGGTGATATACGGCATTATCGTTGATCCTCCATTACGCGAGTCGCGATCCTGAACAAAGCTCACATCTTCCGGCTGCTCGACAACAACGATGCGACTGCGGAAAACTTAAAGCCTGAGTGTTCGTATGTCCTAAAAACTTGCGCACGTTGCTTACTGCGACACGGGTGCAATCTTCATGCCGCCTCAGCGATGTGAATTAAAGCCTGGACTGTTGGATTCAGATGTTCAAACCTGATTTAGCGGCAGAGAAAGCAGAAATGGCGAAATCAAGATCGTCTTTCGAATGCGCAGCAGAGACCTGCGTCCGAATGCGCGCCTTTCCTTTCGGTACGACCGGGAACGAGAACGGTATGACATACACGCCCTTCTCCAGCAACGCCTCCGCCATCTTCACCGCAAGTTTCGCCTCGCCGAACATAACGGGGACGATCGGATGCTCACCCGGCAAAACCTCTAACCCGACAGCCGATATTTTTTCGCGAAAGTATTTCGTGTTCTCGCTCAGCTTATCGCGTAGTGAGGTCGATTCGGATATTAGATCGATCGCCTTGATCGACGCAGCCACGATCGGTGGCGCCACTGAGTTCGAAAACAGGTAGGGACGCGATCGCTGACGCAGAAGTTCAATTATCTCCTTCTTGCCGCTTGTATAGCCGCCGCTTGCTCCGCCCAACGCTTTGCCGAGCGTACCGGTGATGATGTCGATTCGATCCATCACGCCGCAGTGTTCGTGGGTACCACGACCAGTTGTTCCCATAAATCCGACTGCGTGCGAATCATCGATCATCACCATCGCCTCGTACTCGTCGGCGAGATTGCAGATCTCAGGAAGCTTTGCGATGTACCCGTCCATCGAAAAGACTCCGTCGGTCGCGATCAGTTTGCAGTTAGCGGAACTCGCTTCCTTTAGTTTCGCTTCGAGATCGTCCATGTCGCCGTTCTTGTATCGAAACCGCTGCGCCTTGCTCAATCGAATGCCGTCGATGACGCTGGCGTGATTCAGTTCATCGGAGATCACGGCGTCCTGGTCGGTCAGGATCGTTTCAAACAACCCGCCATTCGCATCAAAGCAGGACGTGTATAGAATCGTATCTTCCGTTTTGAGAAACTCGCTTATCTTCCGTTCCAGCTCTTTATGAATTTCCTGCGTCCCACAGATGAAGCGAACCGACGACAATCCGTAGCCCCATTTGTCGAGCCCATCATGTGCGGCCTGCACGATCGCGGGATCATCGGACAGCCCAAGATAATTATTCGCGCACATGTTCAAGACTTCGCGGCCGTTGACCTCGATGCGGGCTTCCTGCGGACTTTCGATAACGCGCTCGGATTTGTAGAGTCCTGCGTCGCGAATCTCGTTGATGGTTTGTTGTAGCTGTTCCTTTACTTTTCCGTACATAGGTCTAGTTTACGACAAGAGTCAGTACCGTCCGCGTGAGCGGGCGGGTCCGATGCTGGCAGCTCGGCGATTAATCGCTATCGAAATCACCGGCTTCAGACTGCGCAACAAATTCGGTGAATGTTGCAGCGTAAAGTCCGGTCTTACCGGTTTCGTGAGACCAAAGGATCACAGGGACCTCGGGTGTCGTTCCAATAACTCGACTTGTTTTTCCTGACATTCCTCGATGCAAATCGTCGACCCGCCCGCTTACGCGGACGGTACCGACCGCTACATACCCTCAAAATCCAAAATCACCTTTCCGCAGTCACCCTGTCGTATTGCCTCGAATCCCTGTTCAAAATCTTCGTACGAATATCGATGTGTGATCACCGGCGAGATGTCGACGCCCATCTCGAGAAGCACTGACATTTGATACCAGGTCTCATACATCTTGCGGCCGTAGATCCCGGAGATCGTCAGCATGTTAAAGACAACAGTTTTCCAGTCGATCGGAAACTGCTCGGTCGGGATACCAAGAAGCGCGATTCGTCCACCGTGAAACATATTCTCAAGCATATCCGTGAACGCCGCTGGCACTCCCGACATTTCAAAGCCGACATCAAATCCGCCTTTCATTCCCAGTTCTCTCTGGACGTCCTTCAGCTTTCGCTCTTTCACGTCGACCGCGACTGTGACATCGCCCATCTTTTCGGCGAGCTCGAGGCGAAACGGGTTCACATCCGTGATCACGATATGGCGTGCACCGGCCTGCCGGGCAACTGCCGCCGCCATGATTCCGATCGGCCCCGCTCCGGTAATGAGAACGTCCTCGCCAAATACTTCGAACGCGAGAGCCGTATGAACCGCATTCCCAAATGGATCGAAGATCGCGGCGACTTCCAGATCGATCTCGTCTTTATGTCGCCAGATATTCGTCATAGGAACAGAGATGAACTCAGCAAATCCGCCGTTTGTATTCACCCCGATACCGCGTGTGTTAGCACAGAGGGCTCGCCTGCCCGCCATGCAGTTTCGGCACCGTCCGCAGACCAAATGGCCCTCGGCGCTGACGATGTCGCCGACTTGAAAATCATTTACATTCGAACCGACGTCGACGATCTCGCCGACAAACTCGTGGCCGATCGTCGTCGGTATCTTGATCGTAGATTGTGCCCATGCGTCCCAGTTGTAGATATGGAGATCCGTACCGCAGATCCCGCCCTTTTTGACGCGGATCATCACATCGTTGATCGACATATCCGGCTCGGGAACATCTTCTATCCAGAGTCCCGGCTCCGCTTTGCTTTTAACAATAGCTTTCATGCGATTATTCGGTAGTAAGAATCAAAGGCGATGATAACAAAGGGCCACTGCCGACGCGAATCCATGCCGGCCGACCGGTGCAAAAGCCCCCGCGTGAGCAAGGGCGATGTGCTCAATGCGGGGAGTATTCGACTGCGCCGGCAAGGTTGCAATACCTTCCGGATATCGCCCTTACTGACGTGCGGGCTTGTGCAACTGCGATCGGCATAGAGCCTTTGTACGGTGCGGGCTTGTCCACTTTGCTGTTAGAATCACCCCGGCATTTACGCTGATTCACCCTTTCGGTTATCCTTACAACTTATGTCTGACGAGAAAGCAAAGGTCGAAGCGGCCCAAGTTTCATTTACATCCGATTTTGCACGGTACACGGAACTTGAATTGAGCGGCGCGAGCTTGTCGGACGCGGAGTCGATACTCCGCGAGGTCGCCGATTTGCGTGTGCGGCACACGGGAAAGAAATCGGAGCTTGCCGCGACCAAGAAGCTGATCGGTAAAGTCTCGGCGGAGGAACGCAGTGAGTTCGGGCAATTCGTCCAGACAGTCGAAAACGAGATCGTCTCGAGGATTGCCGATACCGAAGCAAAACTCAACGAGTTCATCTCAAAAGCAAAGACGGAGGCCGAGCGGCTCGATGTCACCATTCCCGGCCGTCGGCCGGCGGAGGGACACCTTCATCCGATCACGATAGTCCGCCAGAAAGTTGAGGACATTTTCGTTTCGATGGGATATCACATCGAGGACGATCGTGAGATCGAAACGGACTATTACAATTTCGACGCGCTGAACATTCCCGAGGGCCATCCTGCTCGCGAGTCGCAGGACACGTTCTACACTACGACAGGCCTCGCACTTCGATCGCAAACGTCGACTGTCCAGATCCGTGCGATGGAACGGCGCGGCGTGCCGATACGTATCCTGGCTCCTGGAAAGGTTTTCCGCCGCGATACGCCCGACATGACGCACACGCCTATGTTTCACCAATTGGAAGGTCTCTGCGTCGACAAAGGGATCACGATGGCGCATCTGAAAGGAACGGTTACTGAATGGCTCAAGCGGCTCTTCGGCGAGGATACAAAGACCCGTTTTCGACCCAGTTACTTCCCTTTCACCGAACCGTCGGCGGAGTTTGATTTCTCATGCTTCAAGTGCCACGGTTCCGGAAAGTTTGACGAAGCTCGCTGCCGTCCTTGCAAAGGTTCGGGATGGATCGAACTGGGTGGCTCGGGGATGGTCCATCCGAATGTCTTACGCGCGGTTAATGTCGATCCGACGGTCTATTCCGGCTTTGCGTTCGGCTTTGGCCTCGATCGGATGGCGGCTCTGATGTATGAGATCGACGACATCCGACACCTGTTCGATAACGACGTAAGATTTTTGGAGCAGTTCCACTAGTAAATAGTAAATCGTAAATCGTGAATGGCCGCGCCACGAACTATTCACGATTCACGATTCACGATTCACTACTTATGAACATCAGCTACAACTGGCTAAAAGATCTAATCGATATCGAGCTCTCCGTTAACGAACTCGCGGTCCAACTGACGCGCGTCGGTATAACGGTCGAGGGCGTCCATCCGCGGGGCGATGACTCCGTGCTCGACATCGATCTGACATCG
>JBKJOR010000319.1:0-3844 GCA_046595575.1 Pyrinomonadaceae bacterium
TCAGCAAAAAACACAAACCGTTTGACGATAATCGGTGTCATTCTGACGATCGGCGGCGTGGCCCTCTTTTCGTACTTTGTATACGCCGTCGGAGTGAATGAGATACTGGCGAACATCGACAAGTTCGGCGTCGCGGGTTTTGCGGTAATCCTCGGACTCTACTTCTTTCGGATCTGTGCACGGGCAGGTGCCTGGACGTTGTCGGTCTACGAACCGTACTCGCTGCGGATGAAGGACACAATTCCTGCGGTGATAATGGGCGAAGCGATGAGCAGTATGATCCCGCTCGGCATCCTGATCAGCGGGACGACAAAAGCGGTTGCGGTTCGCGAACGCGTGCCGCTGGTTGTTGGCCTTTCGTCCGTCGCTACTGAGAATCTTTTCTACAGCTTTGTGACAAGCTTCTTTTTGATTATCGGAGGGTTCACGCTGGTTCGGACTTTCGAGCTCGACGATGGCTGGGTGCTGACCATCGATATTTTGATCGCCGTGATCTGCGCTGTCGTTGTGTTTCTAGTGCTTCTCGTCGTCAAACAATGGCACTTTGCCAGCGAAACCTGCGGCTGGCTTTATCGCAAAGGCATCGCGACCGGATCCCTCGAGCACGGCCGACTGCAGGTTAGGCTGTTTGAAAATTTCATCTACGGATTCTACCGCCGCTACCCGAAACGATTTCTCCCAATCTGTTTGATCGAGGCGGCGTTTCACTTGCTCGGGATTCTCGAAGTTTGGTTTATTCTCAGCCGGATCGCGTCGGCGGATCTCCTGTCAGCATTTCTGCTCGAGTCCGTGAGCCGGTTGATCACGATAGTTTTTAAGCTGATCCCGTTTATGATCGGTGTCGATGAGGCGGGTGCTCAGTTTGTCGCTGAAACGGTGGCCATCGGCGCAACGATCGGCGTGACGCTAGCCGTCATTCGAAAAGGCAGGATTCTGTTCTGGACCGCCATCGGACTGATCTTGATCATCAAGCGCGGTTTGTCGATCCGGGCGATGTCGAAGGCCCGTGAAGGGATTTAGGACGGACTTAAGGCCAAGCAAGCAAGAGCGAGCGTTAGCATAAATATCAGGGTGTAAGCCGGGTTCATATTCCGAATGGTATCTTGCGAGTTTGGAAACGCCCTGCGTTCCATTAAGGGTCTTACTAGGGTCTAAATGGCCAAAAGATCGGCACCAACACGATCGATACCACGAAAACGATCACCGTCAGGATCGTACCTACCTTTACGAAATCCATGAATCGATAGCGGCCCGGCGTGTAAACCAGAACACAGGCTGGCTCGAGCGGTGTGATGAACGAGAACGACGCCGCGTAGGTAATGCCGACGATGAATGTTCGGGGGTTCAGTCCGAGCGCGACCGCCGCCTTCACCGCGACCGGAAGGATGACGAGAGCCGCGGCTTGATTCGACATGGGTTGCGTCAGTAAAACTGTCAAGAGAAAGAACCCTGCGAGTACTGCGGTGTCCCCATAGTGACCAAAATATGTCTGAATATACCCGGCCAGGAAAGCGTCGGCGCCGGTTTTTTCCATCGCAACGCCAAAGCTCATCATGCATGCGATCAGCACAAGCAACCGAAAATCGATAAGCGAATACATTTCCGAATGACGTACCGTTTTTGTCGCGAGGAGCAGCAGGACACCGGACAACACGCAGATGGTCAGCGGTATGTCGAAACCGACGACAACCTTCGAAAGCGAAAGCGTGAGAAATAAGACAAAAGCCGCTATCGCCCATTTACGTTTGTCGACACGCATGCTTGTAGCCGAGACGTCTTCGAGCAGCAGCAACTCACTATCAATGACTAACGGCTCGATGATCTCGCGCGTGCCCTGTACGAGCAGAACGTCGCCGAACTTTAGCGTTACGCTACTTAGTTTGTTAATGAATGTCTCGCCGTGACGATTGATCGCAAGGGTGGTCAGATCATACGTTTGTCGGAACCGAATACTCTTCAGCGTTTGGCCGACCAACCTTGAGTCGCGCATGACCATCACCTCGAAAAGCTCGACCTCGCCGCTCTCGAGCAATGAGTCATGGAGCATGAAGTCAGCTTTGATCTCAAGGCCGATCTGTTCCTTGACTCGCAGGATGTCCTCGATCGTGCCTTCGACAAGAAGTGAGTCACGCCGTTGGATCCGCTCATCCGTGTTTGGGGACGCGATGGTTTCGCCGCTTCTTACAATACCGAGAATATGCAGGTCCAGGTCCGCGTTCAGCTTGGCTTCGCCGAGCGTCTTGCCAACCAGGTTCGAATCAGGCAGCACGAGTAACTCGGAAATATATTCCCGAATTCGGTACTGCTCGGTAAACGAATCCTCGCCGCCTCGGTTTGGCAGCATGCGTCGGCCGATCAACATCATGTAGATCATGCCGGCCGCGAACATAATGATACCGACGGCGGACAGTTCAAACATCGAGAAAGGCTGTTGGCCGTACCGCGTGATCGCACCGCTCACAGCAAGGTTGGTCGACGTTCCTATCAGCGTGCAGCTTCCGCCGAGGATCGCGCCGAATGCCAACGGCATGAGCAGCTTTGACGGGGCGATCTTAGCCTTCGCGGCAAGACCGATTATCACCGGCAGGAACATCGCCGTGGTCGTCGTGTTCTTCAGGACTGATGCGGAGAGGGCTGCTGCGGTCATGATCATCGCTGTAAGGAAAAATTCGTTTCCTCCGGCGATCCGGTACATCCGACGGCCAATAAGATCGACAAGCCCGGTTTTGATAAGCCCGCCTACAAGTATGAAGAGGCCGCCGAGCGTGATTATGACGTCGTTACCGAACCCGGCTACACCCTCGCCGACGGTCAGAACCTGAGTCATAACCAAGGCGATGACGAGCAGGATCCCGACGACATCGACCGGCAGTTTCTCGGTCGCGAATAGAATGATCGCGACGACGAGCAGGAGGAGAGTGATCAATATTGGGGACACAGACAGGTAGGATACTTAAATCGGGTGGGTAGCGCTAGCCTTTTGAGGGCGAAAGGCTGAAGGCGAAAGGCGAAAGGTAGGGGACCTTGCCGTCTTCTTTCGCCTTCTCTTTTCGCCTTTCTTCTTTCGCCTTCTTCTTTCGCCTTTCTCCTTTCGCCTTTCTCCTTTCTCCTTTCGATTACGGCGCAATCGCCGCACCTACCGGTAGATCGCCATTCAAGCCCCACGGGAACGAGAAGAACGAATTATTGCTGCTCCGTAAAACGAAGTAATTCCCGTTCCCCGGCCGCCAGAATGCTATGTCCGATTTGCCGTCTTTGTCGTAGTCGCCGACGACCGGCTTATCGCCGTTTTGTCCGAACTGGACCGCGACCGTTTGCCCGGTCGAGCTTCGGTTGATCCACCACTCACCCACCGATGGCCGGTAAATCGCGATGTCTGCACGACTGTCTCCGTCAAAGTCGCCATCGACAGGAATGTCGCCGTTTGCGCCGAACTGCGATGTCGTGACAGTGTTGGAACCGGTGTTCAGCGTAAAGAATGTTGCCGCGCTTGGGCGGAAGACGCTTGGATCACGCAACCCATCCCCATCAAAATCTCCGGAATGGAAACTCGTCGCGCGCGGTTCGCCATAGATGAAGTCATCCATTGCAACTACGTTGACGCCGTTGGTTCCGTCAACATTCCCCGAGGCAAGCCTGTTGGGTCCACTCACGATTTGGCACTGAGAAATCCGCTCGCCCGCATCGAATGAAACACCGATGAAGGACAGGCCGTTGTTTGCGGCGGACGGGGCCATGAAACCGGGAGCGAGTAGATTTCCCGCTTTATCGTAACAGAGAATGCGAGCGTCACCCGTAACGTCCACGTCGGTGAAGACGATGCCAAAACCACTGACCGTTGCGG
>JBKJOR010000102.1:0-12819 GCA_046595575.1 Pyrinomonadaceae bacterium
TCGAAGTTTCCGACTTCAATGTTGACGGCAGACCGGACATCGCCGCGACCACGCCGAATTCCAATGTCGTGCACATCCTGATCAATAACGGCTCGGGCGGTTTTAACGCCGCGCTCAATACGACTTCGAGCAGCCCACGCAAGATCGCCGCCGGAGACTTTAACCGCGATTGCATTCCCGACTTGGCCGTTACCAACAGCAACTCGAATGTCATCAGTGTGCTTTTGGGAAATGGCACGGGCGGATTCGCAGCTCCAACTACTCTAAGTGTTAATCAAATTGGCCAGGAAGGTATTGCAGTCGGTGATTTTAACCGCGATAAAAAAGCTGATATCGCGATACGAAACATCAACGTTGTCGGATCACCAAACTTCGAAATTTTTCCCGGCAACGGCGCGGGCGGTTTCGGAACTCATTTTGAGTTAACGCTTCCGGTTTCCGCAGCTACCGCAAACGCGCTCGCCGTCACTGATGCAAATCTCGACGGCAAGGCCGACATTGTCATTAACCGGCAAGGCGGATTTTTTCTCTACCATGGCAACAGCTCTATGTTCACGCGAACCGAGAACGATTTCGACGGCGATCTGCGAAGCGATTTAAGCGTGTTTCGCCCGGCGACCGGCGATTGGTATATACAACGCTCCACGCAAGGTCTATCGCAACAGCACTGGGGCATCTCCACCGACAAACTGACGCCCGCCGATTACGACGGCGATGGCAAAACCGACCTTGCCATCTGGCGCGAAGGGCCGCCATTTCAAGCCGCATTCTGGATACTGCAAAGCTCAAACAGCACGGTTCGCATCGAGCAGTTCGGCCAGACCGGCGACGACTCTACCGTTGTTGGCGATTGGGACGGCGACGGCAAAGCCGACCCGGCGGTTTATCGTAATGCCGCGGTGGCCTCGCAAAGCTATTTTTACTATCGCGGCAGTTTGAGCAATCCGAGCGGCAATACGACTTACCTGCCGTGGGGAACCGCCGGCGATCAAGCGGCACGCGGCGATTTCGACGGCGACGGCAAACAGGACGCCGCGGTTTTCCGTCCGTCAAACGCGATCTGGTACGTACTGAAAAGCTCAAATTTACAGGTGCTATATCAAAGTTGGGGATTGGCGACAGACAAGCGCGTTACGGGCGATTACGACGGCGACGGCAAGACTGATTTTGCTGTCTATCGGTCAGCCGACACAATCTGGTACATCCTCAATAGTGCGACCAGCACACTCGCCTATCGTAATTGGGGAACGGCGGGCGATTCGTTGGCTCCCGGCGATTATAACGGAGACGGTCGAACGGATGTCGCGATATATCGTCCGTCGGATCAACGTTGGTACACGCCGCAATGCGCAGATTTCAAACTGTACGGCGCTAAATTCGGTACAACCGGCGATGCAGCGGTCCCGTCGGCGTTTAATCCGTAGTTTTTTGCGAGGCTGGCTTTCGAGCCTCCTTAGCAGTCCCGGGTGTGAAGCCCTCCCCGCCCGGGACTTTTTTATCAAGGAGAGATGATGAAAATGATAGTTCGCAATATAAACGTATTTATTGGATCGCTCGCGGCACTCCTGTTTTGTGTTTTGCTCCCGCACACGGCCTTCGGACAATCGGAGAAACTGGGTGATGTCCAATACACGCCGCCGAAAGCCATGAAGAAAACGCTGAAGGCAAACATCGTCGCGTTTAGCGAAGTCGATCAAACCTCCGGTAAATTTTGCATCATTACGCTCTATGGCGCGACGCCTGGTACGGGCAAACCGGAGACCGATTTTAAGCGGGAGTGGGCCAATCTTGTTGTTAAAAATATGAAGGCTGAACCAAACCCGGCAACGGAGAGTACTGTGGAAAACGGATGGACGGCGATGGCCGGCGGCGCGTCCGTGGATACCGATGCTGGTAAAGCTTTTGCGCTGCTCACCGTAATCAGCGGGGGCGGGCGAACGGTCAGCATACTCAATGTTTTCAATGACCAATCATTTATGCCCCAATTGGCGGCCTTCAGCGACAGTATCGAGCTTGGGAATGCGGTTGCCGATGCTCCGGCCGCCCAGGCACCCGCCAACACCGCTGCCGGCACGTCCGCTCCGTTGCGCGACAGCGCCGGTCGGCTTATCATTCCGATGCCAACGCGCCAGCTCACCGTCGCCGATCTGGCTGGCGAGTGGGGACAAGATGACGGCATCAACACGCGATACGTTTACCGCGATACAGGCACATACGCGGGAGCTGATTCGCTCCACTATTCAAGCAAGATGACGATAACCGCTGGAGGCGGTTACCACAATGATTTCTTTGGCCTTCAAAACGGCCGGAAAATCAAAGAAGACACATCCGGCACTGTCGCCGTTGAGTGGCCCGTCTTTTTTATCAAGCAGCGCAACACGCAAAAGTTTGTCATTCGCGGGTGGCTGGAACTGCCCGACATGACGATCCTTGTCATCTGCGGCCCCTGGTACAACGATGACGTTATTCCCGCGTCAATCTTTACCTCTGATCAGGGTTCGAACCTAGAAGCGAAGTGGGTTAGGAAAAAATAAATGGCGGTTGGAGAAACTTATTTGTAAATCTAATCTTCCTCACGGCCAACAATGGTCATTCAAAAGGTTTTTCCCGAAGAACGGCTTCCCGTTGAAACCAAAATCAGAAGTGTCAATAATGTTGCATTTCCCAAAGTCTCGCGGTCTGTTTTTTACCTGCCGTTTCTCATGTCCGTGTGCTGTTTGTCTCGAACGCGTTTGACGACGTACTGGTCGGCGAAAACGTACGTCGTCACCGTCTTATCCATTCGTGACAACTTCGCACCTCAGTTTGTTTCGCTGGGCGACGCACTGACGGATCTCGATATCACCCCGAACCTTGAATCATATTTTGCGGGCGGTCATACTGATTTTTCTGTATGACTGCCGCCTCAAATAATCCGACCATCTACACCATCGGCCACGGTCGACATCCGTTCGCAGATTTCCTTGAATTGCTTCAGAAATTCAACATTGAGTTTCTCTGCGACGTGCGAAGTGTCGCGCGGTCCCGCTGGCCGCAGTTCAACGGGATGGTGTTAGCGCAGTTGCTTCGCGAAAACGGGATCGGCTACGAACATCTTCCGGAGACGGGGGGTAAAACAAAACCGCAACCCGAAGATGTCGCCCGCGGTGTTGATCGGATCGTCGAGATCGGAGCCGAGTTACGGACCGTGATAATGTGCTCTGAATCGAAGCCGCTGTCCCCGCACAAAGTTCCCAGGGCGAATTGTCACCGCGTCGGGCTGCTCGCACCGATGCTGCGGACGAAAGGCGTCGATCGGGTTATTCACATCTTGCCGAATGGAGACGCGACTGAGTTCGACGAATCGACAGTGCCGTCGATCTGGTAGACACGCAGGCAAAAGGGCTACGCCCGTCGGTATGATATGAAGCAGCTTTGCGCCATTGCTTACATTTGGACTTCTGCGCAGAACGAACTGCGTGAGAGAATTCGGTGAATGACGAGCCCCCTCACCCATCAAAGTCTGAAACTGCACACTCAAGCTCTAGCCTCGTCGTGTCGGAATCTCGCCATCGTTTACGAAACATACGGGCCGCCTCCGCTGTGGGATCGCGAGCCGGGATTCGCGACGCTGCTCCAGATCATTCTCGAACAACAAGTATCACTTGCATCGGCGAAGGCATGTTATGACAAATTGTGCCGGCGTGTCGGAACGATCTCGCCGGAGCTAATACTCATGTCGACGGATGTGGAATTGAAATCGGATGGGTTCAGCCGGCAGAAGACGGCCTATGCCCGCCACCTTTCTGAAGCTGCTTTGGAAAAGCGAATCGACTTCGACGGATTGAACAAGCTGAGAGACGCGGACGTAAAATCCGAACTCATCAAGCTCAAGGGCGTCGGCGAGTGGACGTCCGATATTTACCTCCTGATGGTAATGCTGCGGCCGGACGTAATGCCGAAAGGCGATGTCGCTCTTCACACAGCTTGGCACAAGCTCTCCGGCGAACCGCGGCCGTCATCGGACGAATTCCTCGTCATTGCAGAAAGGTGGAAGCCGTATCGGTCGGTCGCCGCCCGACTGCTGTGGCACTTTTATTTATCGGAAAGGCGGAAACCTGAGCGGTAGCGAGGGTGCTTTTTTTGTCTTCAGAGATTTGAGTCGGCGTTTCGATTCGGGTTCGCAGATCGAAGAACACCCTCGCTACCGCTCAGGTTTCTGCCTGTGGTGTGTTAGGTTTTTTACGATGAAGATTCTGGACGTCGGATGCGGCGTAAACAAGACTCCGGGTGCTATCGGGCTCGATAATAATCCGAAAACCGCGGCGGATGTTATCCACGATCTCGGCACGGTTCCCTATCCGTTTCCGGATAACGAATTCGACACCGTCGTCTCAAACCATACCGTCGAACACGTGCCGGATATTATGGCGTTCGTCAGCGAGCTTTACCGGATCACAAAACACGGCGGCACGATTAAATTGGTGACGCCGCACTACACCAATCCCGATTGGGCGAACGATCCGACACATCGCAATCACATCAACTCATACACCTTCAATACCTTCATGCCCGAAAGGGCTGTGTTCGATTTCTACACCGACGTCAAGCTTTTGCCCGTCCGCACTTACGTCTCGCTGCTCAAACTCTGGAAAGCCTTGGGGATCGAATTTTTTGTAAACCTCGATCAGCGTTTTAAAACTCTTCGATTCACGCGCAAATTCTGGGAGCACTATTTGAGCTACATCTTTCGCGGCAAAGAGATCTTCTTTGAATTCGCAGTGATGAAGACAGACTTTCAGACAAAGCGACTCGCGGAGGAGCTAACGCGGCTCGCTGCTTTCGTTCCAACTAGGAAAGATGAGCTGGATCGGTGGTATTCACAAGCAGAACGGCTTCGGAATGGGAGCCTGTTATGGGGTGCTCCCCAATTTCTCCACCTCTATCTTTCGGACGCAGATATTCGGATGAAAGACGAGGCCTATGCGGAAATGCAGGGCCGTCGAATCAACTTGGTGCTTGACCATTTGAACCGAGGAGTCATGCCTTCTGACAAAGATACGGGCCTCTAGGTTCAACTCCCCACCGCATGCACGTCGTCCAATCAACGATTAACGATTAACGATTAACGATTAACGATTAGGATTCTCGATCCCCGAACAACTAACCCGAACCCAAACTCATCTGTTATCGTTAGGATGTCATCTCGAACAGCTTCTCAGAGGTACCTATGAAACACAGAATTATTGCGGCCCTTATCCTTGGAACATTGGTTTTTAGCCTTGGTGGCTCGACCCATGCTGATTCAAAAACGAAAAAAGCTAGTATCAATCAGCTCGTATCGCTGCTGCCGGCTTCGGATGGCGTTGTCACTTTCGACGTAAAGCGATTTTTCGGGGATGCTCTTCCGCAAGTCCTGACCGGTAACCAGCCGTTGTTGGCGAAAGTTACCGGACAGATTGATGCGATCCGTACGAAGATCGGTATCGACATACGGCAGTTTGACGAAGCCGCGGTCGGCGTCTCGGCACGTCCGATAGCAGAGAAAAAATATGACGTCGATCCGATCGTCATTGCGCGTGGTCAGATCACTTCGGCCTCGCTGATCGGCGCGGCCAAGCTGGCGGCGAATGCCAAATATCGCGAAGAGCGTGTCGGCGATCGCGTGATGTATGTGTTTGACTCCGAAAAGCTGACCGCCCAAACGCCGGGTATAAAGGTAAGCGGTTACATGAGCGAGATCGGCGTCGCAGCCCTCGATGACCGGACAGTCGCATTCGGTGATGTAGGGCGGGTTCGTGCAACGCTCGAAGGCAAAACGAAGGTGGGCAGCGATCTGATCGTAATGCTCGAGAAAAATCCGACAGCGGTCGCGGCGTTTGCTGCTAAACCACCGACAGGGCTGAAGCATTTCCTTCCGATGGAGAATGACGAGCTCGGTAAAAGCATCGACTCTATCCAATACATCTACGGAAACGCGGACGTCATCGCCGACAAAGCGAGCGTCCACGTGACCGCCCGGACACTTCAGAATGCACAGGCGACGAGTTTGCACGAAACGATGGAAGGTTTGCAGATGATCGGTAAGGCCTTGCTCGGCGGTGCAAAGGGAGCAGATAAACAGGTGTATGCCCGACTTGTCCAGAATGCAAAGATCTCAATAAAAGCGAATGAGGTGACTCTCGATCTCGTCGTACCCCAGGCCGATCTCGATATTCTGGTCGGAATGATCAGGTAGTAGTGGTCATTTGTCATTCGTCATTGGTCATTGGTCATTTGTCAGAAGCAGTAAGCAGAAGGTAGTGAAGATACTGCTTTCTGCTTTCTGCTTTCTGCTTTCTGCTTTCTGCTTTCTGCTTTCGGCCTACTGGCCACCGACCACCGACCACCGACCACTGCCTCACCGCCGACGACTGTGTGAGATAGACCGTCGCGGAGAAAATTGATCGATCTCCCGATTGAACTGATCGTTTTCGTCGACGAGGGGGAAAAGTTGGAGATTGCTCGACAAATAAGCTGCTCGAAGCTCGACCGGACGCGAGCCTGCGCGGTTGATAATGCGAACACGCGTCCCGCGAACTTCTTCTATCCAACGGGCGAATTCCTCAGCCCGTCCGACCGTCGCCGACAGCAGCAGCAGACGGATCCGTGGTGGTGTAAGAATTATCGCCTCTTCCCAAACGTGGCCGCGCTCTTCGTCAGCAAGATAGTGGGCTTCGTCGATGATCACAAAGTCGGTACGGACCTGCTCGCCGTTCCGGAGCGCGTCAAAAAGTTGATTGCGATATATCTCGGTGGTGCCGACGATCAGAGGAGCTTCGGTATTCTCTTTACGATCGCCAGTTAGAATCCCGACCTTCTCTGCTCCAAACTTGTTTGAAAATTCGATGTACTTCGAGTTTGTCAACGCCTTCAGCGGCGTCGTGTACCACGCTCGACTTCCCTTCTCCAGCAGGCGGCGGATCTCCTCGCTCGCGATCCAGGTCTTGCCGCTTCCCGTCGGAGCTGTCACCAAAACATCCTCGTGCTCGATCGCTTCAAGTGCCTCGAGTTGAAAGGCGTCAGGAACAAACGGCGTCGCGTCGGGCACTCCTAAACCGCTTAGTAATTCCCGAGCCGCATCTGCCTGCTGGGGTGAGTGGCCTTTTTCGAAGTACTCCGGCGAACTTTCTCGTGAACGATCACGTTTATATCCTCGACCTTTGTCGGGATGAGAACGCTGGCGGCCTCGGCCTCTGTTATCGCGGTTTCGCGGCATGGGATGAATGTTAGCAGGGCGAAGTCGGGATGTCAGAAGTCAGAAGTCAGAATTCAGAAGTCAGAAGTGAGAAGTCAGAAGGCGGCCGTCTCGAGGGCAAGTTTCTGCTTCTGAATTCCGACTTCTGACTTCTGACTTCTTTTCCCGACCTATCCATCGCCGCACTGAAGTGTTAAAATTGCAAATTGTTTCGCAACTTGTTTGCGTTTCAGGGCGTCTAAAATCAACGGTTAGCGGCATCGATCGGAAGTTTTAACAGCCTATTTTTTATTTATATGTTCGAGCAGGAATCATACAATCAAGAGCCAACCGGTCTGGTTACGCAGCCGGGCGACCTTTTTTATAACTACGAGATCGTTAACTGGAATTTCTCGTCTCGTCTGTACAAGATCCTCGTTATATCGGCGATATTCAATGTTTTTATGATAGTCGGCATCGGTACAACGGGTCTGCTGACGGCTCGCGGCTGCGACAGTCCGTTCGTCGGACGCGTCTGCCAGGTGCTCGATACGGTCTATGTCGGAAGTCTGATATTTGGGACGGACAGCGAGTATGCCGACGTCGATTACACAAAAACCGAGCTCGGCGATGCTGAAGTCACTTTCGTGGACGTCACCGGAGTTACACCGCCGCTTTCATATCCCGAGGGTTACTTTCAGCTCGCTAATCCGGAGCAGCAGTTTGCGAACGTGACCGACCCGATGATGTCGAGTCCGGGATTTCTCGCACCGGGAATTCCCGCAGGAAACCCGACATACGGCGGAAGCGGTTTGATCAACACGCCGCCGATTTCGGCGCCCAAGAATCCGAACGCGATCCAGGGCGATCTGCCGACCGGTTCACCGCTTGGCGATTCGACGGATAATCCAACAATAGCGGGAACGCGGAAAGGCCGAAGGGGACGAACCACGCTGGGCGGTGGGACGCCGAATGATGCAAACGTCAACACCGATCCTGCCGCTGCGAATACTAACACCGCCAATCCGACCGTCGCTGAGAAGGTGGACGAAGCCAAAGAAGATGCGTTTGGCGTGTTCATAAACAAAAAGCCGACAAAAGACAAAGCAAAGGATTCGCTCGCGAAGATCGAGAGCGGAGCGATACGGCTCGACAGTCCTTTCAAGGTGACGATCGGTGCAACGCTTGGATTGGGAAAGGATGGTAAGACCATCGTCCTCAGGGATCCCAAGCCTATCCCGAACGATCCGCCAACAAAGAACGATCCGGCAATGGAGAAATTTGTCCAGGATTGGATAATAGCCGTTGGCGATTCCGGATGGTTTGGGCATCTTGATAAGTTGAGATCAAAAAAGGTTGTCATCACGGTTGAACAGAATGATGCCCAATTGGTCGCAACTGTTAAGGCCGATCAGCCTACGGAAAACGACGCGAAGCAGGCCGCGAGCGGACTGGGAACGTTGTTGAGTATTGCGGCTCTGGCTGCAAAGGGTGACGAGCAGGTCTTCTTGCAGAAGGCGACCGTCACCTATGACGGCAAGACGTTCCTGCTGAACTTCAACATCCCAAAACCGTTGATTCAGGAAATGATCTTGCGAAAACTTGCTGAGTCGAAAGAGAAGGAAGCGAAGCCCGAAGGAAATGCGTTCGCCAGACCAAGCAACAATACAGCCGAGAAATAAAGCGCAGAAGGCCTGACCGTGAGGGAGACTTGATCTTACAGAGTGACACGCAGAACTAACAACTCGATTCTGTTCCTGACAACGCTCGGCGTGTATTTCGGCCTTGTGCTCGTGGGCGGTTCTGCACCGCAGGTTTTTGCTCATGGCGCCCTGACGCGAAACTTTGAGCTTCAGGACGAGATCGAGGCGAAAGACGATCTCGACAACAAACCTGACAGCGACGCGTCGGCACTCTCGCTTTCGATCAAGACCTACCTCGAAGACGTCGAATATTTTCTCAGCACTCTTCAAAGACTTCGACAAAGCGGGACTTTCGATCCGTCCGGCGACGTGTTTGAGGTCGCACAGTCGACGCTGCTTCCCTGCGTACCCGCGAACAAGGTCGGCAGCTACACCGCCAACACGTTTAAGGTCGAGAACGAATCTTTGCGGCCGTCCTTAGAGAGGTTCAGTAAACTTCTCACCGACGGCTACTCGCTGGCCGATTGTTTGCCTAGCACTCGTTTCAACGGTCAGGAAGCGACGAGCTCAAAGTTCACGTTTAAGTTGGATAATTCGGCACTTGCCGTTAATGTATCCGTACAAAAAGCCACCCCTCACATTGCCTCCAGACTATCCGGCGATCTGGCAAACGTTTTCGTAACATTCACGCCGTCCGCCGGTGAACTCGCCCGACGAAAGATACACGAGAACACGTCATTTAGATCCAGCAACGATCATGTGATGATCACCACACGCCTTCCCCGAGCCGACCTCGACCCGCTGCTTGTCACAAACGCAAAGTAGCGGCGAGCGAATCGAATTTCCTTCGCCATCACAAGTCCGACAAACTTCAGTTTGTCGAGATGTCCAACAAACTGAGTTTGTTGGACATGCAGAAAGCCAACAAACTAAAGTTTGTTGGACATGCGAGGAAAAAATGGCTGTTAACAGTTTTGCAGATAAGTTTGTTAAGAAAATATTTGGGTCGTCGAGCGACCTGTTTTTAAAGAAAGCTAACCCCGTCGTTGAACAAATAAATTCCTTCGAGCCCGCGATCGAAAAGCTTTCCGACGATGAACTAAAGGCGCAGACGCCCAAATTCAAAGAGCTCATTAGAAGTGCGTTGGCCGAATTCGATCACAGTACGGAAGGCCAGGAACCGACCGGGCCGGCCTGGCGCGGGCACGGGATCTCGCCGGAAAGGAAGGCGTTACTTGAACGACGACGGAAGGCCGAACAGGACATCTTGAATCAGATCTTGCCCGAGGCATTTGCGACTGTTCGCGAAGCATCACGGCGCGTGACTGGCATGCGCCATTTCGACGTGCAGATGATCGGCGGCCTCGCCCTGCACCAGGGGCGGATCGCCGAGATGCGCACTGGTGAAGGTAAAACGCTTGTCGCAACTTTGCCGTCGTATCTTAACGGCTTGACCGGCCGCGGCGTTCACGTTGTTACCGTCAACGACTATCTCGCACTTCGCGACGCGGAGTGGATGGGAAAGATCCACCAGTTTCTCGGCCTGACCGTCGGATGTATCCAAAACGATATGGATGACGTCGAGCGGAAAGAAGCTTACGCGTGCTCCATCACTTACGGTACGAACAACGAATTCGGCTTCGACTATCTCCGCGACAACATGAAGTTCGATGTCGAGTCGCTGGTTCAGCCGGATCACTATTTTGCGATCGTCGATGAGGTCGATTCGATCCTGATCGACGAAGCACGTACTCCGTTGATCATCTCCGGTGCCACGGACGACGCGACCGACAAGTATTTCACGGCCAACGAGATCATCCCGCGTCTCGAGCGTGGCCACAAAGACGAAGAAACCAAGGTCACAACTGGTGATTACCTTCTCGACGAGAAGAACCATTCGTCAGTGATGACAGAGCAGGGCGTTGACAAGGCCGAGAAGCTCCTCGGCGTCGGAAATCTTTACGATCCGGCGAACATGGACCTTCTCCATTGCGTCGAGCAGGCCTTAAAGGCTCATACACTTTACAGGAATGACCACCATTACGTAGTTCAGGAAGGCGAAGTAATTATCGTTGACGACTTCACCGGCCGTCTCATGCAGGGGCGCCGATGGTCGGACGGTCTACACCAAGCGGTCGAGGCAAAAGAAGGCGTGAAGATCGAACGCGAGAATCAAACGCTCGCGACGATCACACTGCAGAACTATTTCCGCATGTACGAAAAGCTGTCCGGTATGACCGGAACGGCCGAGACCGAAGCGGAGGAGTTCGGGACGACTTACAACATCGACGTCGTCGTGATCCCGACGAACCGTTCGATGGTACGTAAAGATCATTCGGACATGATCTATCGCACGCTTGAAGAGAAGTGGGATGCGGTCGTCGAGGAGATACAGGAGTTGCACGCAAAAGGTCAGCCCGTCCTAGTCGGTACGGTTTCAGTCGAAAACTCGGAACTGATCGCCGATCGCTTAAAGAAGGTCGGCGTCCCGCATAACGTGCTCAACGCGAAGTATCATGAGCGCGAAGCCGAGATCATCGCACAGGCCGGTCGCAAAGGCGCTGTAACTATCGCGACGAACATGGCCGGCCGCGGTACGGATATTTTGCTTGGCGGTAATCCTGAGACTCTTGCCGCCGAATACTTGAAACGGCAGGAGATCAATCCGGACGAAGCGACACCGGAGCAGTTTGACGCGGAGTTGGCGAAAGCAAAACGTGTAGTGGCCGAAGAACACAATGAAGTCGTCGGCGCGGGCGGACTCCATATCCTCGGCACCGAGCGTCACGAGTCGAGGCGTATCGATAATCAGCTTCGTGGACGCGCGGGTCGCCAGGGCGACCCAGGATCTTCACGTTTCGTTCTTTCGCTCGAAGACGACCTGATGCGCATATTCGCGGGTGACAAGGTTCGTTCGATGATGGAATGGCTCGGGATGGAGAAAGGCGTCGCGATCGAGTCGCGCACCGTCTCAAAACAGATCGAGCGGGCGCAGAAAGCGGTCGAAGCTCGTAACTTTGAAACACGAAAACACGTCCTCAAATATGACGACGTGATGAACAAGCAGCGTGAGACGATCTACGGGTTGCGACGACAGCTAATGTTCGAGCCCGAGCATCGCGATTACCTGTTGGGTGAGAGCGGCGTCGCGAAGGATCTACTTCAGGATCTTACGTCAAGCTTTCTCAGCCTGCAGGTAACACCGGACCAATGGGAAGTCGAGACGTACGCGGCTGAGATCGAGAGCATCTACGCCATCGACCCGGCAAAGGATGCTGACGTTAATTTCCGCATCGACAATCCCGACACGATCGAGGAAAAGATCTGGAAGAAAGCGTCGGCAAGTTACGCGGCGAAAGAAAAGATCGCGGGCGAAGAATCGCTCCGGGCTTACGAACGATACATCATGCTCAACATCATCGACTCGCAGTGGAAAGATCATCTGCTGTCGATAGATCAGGTCAAGCAAGGTATCGGTCTTGTCGGATACGGGCAGAAGGATCCGCTTGTCGAGTACAAAAAGCAGTCATTCGATATGTTTCAGGACATGCTTGATCGCATCGACACGAACACTACGAAAGCGTTGTTCCATCTCGAAGTTGTCTCGCACGATGAACAGGCAGAACGCGACCGGCTTGAGCGGTTGGCACAGCAGCGTGCACGACGACAGTCGGCTGGAATGGCATTTACGGGTGCGATGGCGACAGCGACCGCCGCGGGTGATACGGATGAGATCCGGCACACGCCATTCAAGCGCGACCAGCCGAAGGTTAAGCCGAACGAACCGTGCTATTGCGGATCGGGAAAGAAGTTCAAGAAGTGTCACGGGGCGGGAGTAGTTTGATCACACCGATCTCGACGCTTCCAAACTTACTGTAGTCAAAAAAAAGAGGTTGCCTTTCGTGGGCAGCCTCTTTTGATATCGAACATTAGCGGCAAACTTAGGGTCGCGGCGATACCCCATCTACCTCCAACTTAAGA
>JBKJOR010000161.1:0-8806 GCA_046595575.1 Pyrinomonadaceae bacterium
GGCGTCGGCAAGTGTGTACGGTATGTTCTCGCCGAGCTCACGGGCAATGGTGAGTTTCTGGAACGACGAGTCGAACTCAGCAAGTCTTAATGACGTTTCGATGATGTCATTGATCGCGACTCTGGTACGGGAGGACGGCCTCGCCCGTGCGAAGTCAGTCAAGTCTTTCGTGACCTGCGAAATTCGCTGGATCTGGCTTTGGATAATATCCAGGCGCTCGCGCGATTGTCCCGAACTGTTTTCGGACGCCATCATTTGCACAAGCGACGAGATCGACGCCAGCGGGTTATTTACTTCGTGGGCCACGCCGGCCGCGAGCGTACCCATCGCGGCGAGCCTGTCGGCTCGCATCAACTGTTCGTTGACTTGCCGAAGACTCTCGATATCTGAGGCCATTTTGCGACTCATCTCATTGAACGATTCGGCGAGCAAACCGATCTCGTCATTATTCTTTCGCAGATCGACCTCGGTGCCATAGCCGCCTTTGGTAACTTGAACTGCCGCGAGAGTGATTCTCTGAAGCGGGCGCGAAATCGTACGGACTATCAAAAGTACCAGTAGCAGATTCGGTACAAGAGCCGAGATAACGCTGAACACCAGATATCGTCGCCACCCCGCAGGTGTCATACCATCCCGAAAGGCCCACCAGACGATCGGAACCTGAAAAATGATGAAGCTCGCTATCGCTACCGAGGCTATGCTTAGTGCGACCTTGTACGTGATCGGGAAGAGACGAAATTGATCGAGGGTGGTTTGCAGCGACAGTAGGCGGAAGTTCGAGATGGCGTACGCGTAGATGAGAACGCCGGGAAGAACGAGGATCGAGCTAAACGGAAGCAGACCATAAACGTCGAAATAGGGAAGGACGATATTCGCCAGCGTCTTGAGAACCCCCGTGATCAGAAGGCCGCAGAGGATCGCTCCCACCTGCTGTCCGCGCTGCGTGTTCCTGTATTTCTGGTACTTCCTAAAAAGGATCCACGCCCCGTAAAAAAATACAAAATAAACGTAGGTGACGAAAACATAGGCAAGCGGGGCCACCTCGATCTCCAACCGACCATCCTCGAATGTGGCTTCTCTCCAAAGAAAGCCAAATATCGCAGCTGGTATGAGTACGAGCCCCGGAGCGAACAGGATCGCAGCACGCTTTCTCGGGGTTCTCGCATTCTCGGGAAAGACCCAAGCGAATACGACAAGGGAAAACTGCATGAGCAGCGCGATGTTGAAACTAGCCGCCGCCCACCAGCCCGCCTCAACGCCCGTCTCGGGGAAGTTCCAGAAAATCAGATCCTTGGTTGTCCAGAGCGCTAGAAATGCGATGAATGTCGCGAAAGTTTGATTGGCTCGGCTTCGAGGGTCGGCAACGAAGACATAAAAGCCCAACAACACCAGCAGAAAGAGGACGAATAGGTGTAGCAGGACGAGCATCGTTTCCAAAGAAATAGGACGAATCTCAAATCCCGTTCAAAGGCGATTCGACTATTTTAATTTTACCTTGAGGTTGATCCCTAGGGCATGAATATCTTGTGGTAATCCGCTTCGGTTTCGTCGCCAATTATAGAAAAACTCCGACGTGAGATGGGCGTTGAACTTTTTCTGAATACCGAATACCAGCTCGTTTCGTGACCAATGTTTCGCTCCAAAGTCGTAATACACTTCGTCTGATACGAACGGCATGAACCGTTCTTTTCCGTCGCGGGTTACCGGAATCCCCAACGAAAATCTGTTGCGGTACCGAGCTGAATTCGCGCGCGAGTTCCGGAACCGATACTCGATCCGATTGCGATCCTTGATCTGAAAATGCTTGAACTTATGGCTGTAACCAAGCTCAAAGCGCAGGCGGTGCTCGAATTCATTACGCCGTCTCCCCGGCTGTCCGGCGATGTAGAGGTATGTCGGTGAGACGTTGAAGTGCTTGTTGATGACCAGATCAAGTCCCCCGCCGATTCGTTCGTCGACTGGAGCGAGGCGGTTTTGTCCGAGCCTGAGTGACGTAATCATCAATAGCGAAAGCCGATCAAAACTTTTGCCCTTTTCATCCTTTGCTTTGACCACTGGAAGAATGAAAGTCGTCTCATTCCAGACCTGAAAATCGGTATCCGGAACTGTCGTCTGCGCTACGACGTAGACGGACGATGAGAGAAGCATCAGCGATAGGCAACAGAGATTTAGCTTCATCGTAAGGATGATATAACCAGATTGTAATGTCGAATGTTTTTGAAAAGGTACTACGTTGCGACGATGTTAACAGGATGTAACACAAATTCCCACAACGGTAGAGTTGAATCGGAAAATAAAATCGTTGCAAGTGTACTCAAACAGGTTCGCTAGTTGATGACGAGGGAGCGATGGTCATCGCCATCGATGGAATCGGCGAAGGGTTTAAATAGACCAACGATGGCGCATCGAGGGTCCATGAGCGATCCATTTCAATTTCAGGTGCTTCAAGCAAACGAACCAGTTCTCGATCATGCAGCAAACGCAAAATATTCATTAAGAACTTGTCAACGGCTGCCCGAGCCGTTGGCGCGGCCGACAAGGCGCGATATACGAAAAGTAGGTCCGTGCGAGCACGCCGTTGATGATCTGCAATACGTCGACGGTTGCGCCTAACCATGCAGACACTGGAGAGCTCAGCATTCGTGCCGGCGATCGTGAACAACTCTAAGCGGTTGGGGACGCATGCTCGTTGCTCGCTGGCGGCGAGTAAGAGCCCAACATACCGCTCGACCGTTAGCATCACATCACGTATCGAGATGCCTCGATCTGTATTCGTTAGCTCGGCTTTCAGGCCTTTCCGCAGATCTGCTAAATAATCCTCAACCGAATCCAAATTCTCTCTTGCTACGAAACAAGGTCTCGAATACGCGTTAGTAAGACGGCGATATACCATTTGCGCGGCCAGAGGTACCCAAAAGCCGAGCGTGAGAATTGAAACGAGAATTCTTTTTGTTCGGCCGAGACGGGAACTAAGCAAATATCGATAGACCATCATTGGCGAACCGAAGGCCAGGTAAATGATCAATGCGTCAGTCATGCCCATAACGCGAATCTATCGCAAGGGCCATACCAACTATTGCAAGAGTAAGACTTTTGAAGCGTTCTAGCGTTTAGAGGCTGGTAAGAAGGCTTCGTTTTGAAAGTTGCTGGAACTTGAAGAGATCGGCAAACGTAGTCTTCCGTTAGCAAACTGCAAAATCTGCTTCGAATGGTTTGCAAGCTGCCAAGGTAGTACGTAGCAGTCCACAGCGAAGATTAGCATCCGGCAAAAGCATTTCGTTCTCACGTTCAACAGACGGCATGCCAATTGCTTTTACGAGCGTGAAATGATTATTCGGTCTTACCGAGAGATTAATATACGAAATTCATACATCAGGGACGAGCAAGGAGGAAGCGATCATGAAAGAAGGAATGAAAGTGAAGGTAATAAAGAAGGGTCAGATAAAGGCTCCCGTTAAGGTCGTCGCAAAGTCCAGCCGTTCATCGGCCCGTGAGGTTGTCGCGAACGTCAGCAATTGGGTGACGGATCTGCAGACGCGTAAACGGGAAGAAACTAAGATCGCGATCGAAAAGTTTTTCAACCAGGCGCCACAACCGAGCGAGCTCTAGGTCGTCTTAGCTCATCTCTGATACAGCGGCTGCTTCCATAAGGAAGAGCCGTTTTTTCTTCGCAAAAAAAAGGACCCGCATGCGTCGATGCTCATATTTGGATGATTTCCCAGTTCGTTGTTATTCTTTTAAGGACCCTATAAAACTCGGATAGTCATTGGATATGAAAGACAAGATCGCCGTCGTAACTGGCGCCAGCAGCGGTATCGGACGCTCGACCGCCGCACTTTTCGCGAAGAACGGAAGCGACGTCGTAGCATTCGGCCGTAACGAAGCAGAACTGTCCGCATTACGCGACGAGAGTCGTAACGGATCAGGGTCGATCCGGATTCACTTAGGCGATATTACGGAGATATCGCAGGTAGATCGACTCGTATCGGAAACGATCGCGCACTTTGGCCGGATCGACGTGCTGGTGAACGCTGCCGGCATAATAAAATCAGGCAATATCGAAGACACTACCCTCGACGAGTGGGACAAGATGATGGAGGTTAATGTTAGGTCCGTTTTCTATCTCACTCATAAGTGCATTCCCCACCTCGAGTCTGCAAAAGGGAATGTTGTGAATGTATCGAGTGTTACCGGAACCCGGGCTTTCCCCAACGTCCTCGCTTATTGTGTATCGAAAGCGGCGATCGACCAGCTTACCCGATGCTCAGCACTGGAGCTCGCTCCGAAGGGCATACGCGTTAATGCCGTGAATCCGGGTGTGGTCGTTACAAATCTGCATAGACGTAGCGGCATGAGTGAGGAGGATTACCAGAAATTTCTGGCCAATGCCGCAAATACCCACCCGCTTGGTAGGGCTGGATCTCCCGACGAGGTTGCAGAACTGATCTACTTTCTCGCTTCGGAAAAGGCTTCATGGATCACTGGCGTGACGTATGCCATCGATGGTGGACGAGCAGAGACTTGTGCTCGTTGAGTAATAGTGAAACTTCAATTGCTGCCCAGTACATTTGATGATGGCGGCGCGGCATCGCCGCGTCAGCATCTAACTTGCATCGTGATCGACGACATGGTCGCGATAGACGCCGGCAGTTTGGCGATGGCTGTGACGCCGGTTCAGCAGAGGCAGATTCGCGACATCGTTCTGACTCACGCTCATCTTGATCACATAGCCGGACTACCGTTGTTCATCGACGACCTCTTCGCTACGCTAACCGAGCCCATCAGGGTGTACGGACCCACGTCAGTTATAGCAACGCTTGAGCGCGACGTGTTCAATTGGTCCGTATATCCGCGATTCTCGGAGCTGTCGAACTCAAACGGCCCGGTGCTCGAGTACAAGAGCTTCGATCCCGGCGAGGATCTCAAGGTACGACATCTCACATTCCGTTCGATCGCCGTCAATCATAAAGTACCCGCCGCTGGCTACATCGTTTCTGACGGTTCGGCTAGAATCGCTGTCAGCGGTGATACTGCCGAGATGGACGGGTTCTGGGGTTTGGTAAATAGTTACCCCGAGATGTCCGCGATCCTGGTCGAATGCGCTTTCCCGAACGAACTAGACGACCTCGCGCAGATATCTCACCATCTCACGCCGAACAGGCTCGGATCGGATCTTGCGAAGTGTTCGATCGGAAGCGAATGCCCAATCTACATCGTCAATATGAAGCCTATGTATCGAGATACTATTGTCGATCAGCTTGCGGATCTAGGGATGCCGAACCTCCACCCTTTAGAGGTCGGGAAAATTTATGAATGGTGAGCACGACATCACCTGACGTTATTTGACGACATCCCTTAGAAAATTTATCCGCTCGAACTCGCCTTCGCGGTGTTCATCAGGAAAATTATATAAGGTGACACGACCGTTAGGCCGAACACTCTGGATCCGGTAGGTGCGCTCTTCGCGGCTTCGTCCGGGCATGATCTCAGCACGAAAAGTAACTTGCATCTCGGGTCTAGCCCAGACGCGCTTTATAGTCCCAGCTTCTTGTCTTTGCTTTTTAAAGATCGACATCGTTTTGTAAAGGATCTACTTTCTTCTTATGCTTCGTCTTTCGAAGGGAGGGGCGAGCCAGATCGTCAGGCTTATCAGTGCCCATCTTTTGTCCCGGGGGAGCGGTGGGCTTCCGAATCGAATCGAAAACCGGACGCTTCTCATTGCGTCGCTTGGATGGCTTCATCGAACGCGATTATAGCAGATAGTTTAGTCTTGCGTTCGCCGAAATCCGATTGACAATTAACGGCAGAAAACTCACTATAAGTCACGATAATACACGGCTTTCGAGGTCGTATTCGGCCGCCTATATGCAAAGATATCCGGGCGAAATTTCGCGATACCGTCGACCGTTTTGGCTGCCTGCGTCGAACTACTATATTTTGACGGCGGCAGTAGCGATCGCATTGTTCTTCCTGCTATGGGGTCTCTTGAACGATGGTCGCGATACAACAATGCCTTGGATACCGGCGGGCATCGGGGCTGCGATCGTTTTGGGTTCGGCTGTGATCATCCGGGAAGTGGTGCTTCGCGAAGCTCGCGATCGCTTTCTCAGGTCGCAGCGGCAGATCGACAGAAATATTCAGGGAATTAATCGGCGTCTTTCGGATCGTGAGCCGGCCAAGTTCACGCTCGAAAGAAATGCAGCGATTCTCCATGAGATCTCGAGAAAGTCGGATGCCGCCAAGGTCTTAGGCCGTTTTTCCGAGGGACATCGGGAGGTATTCGAGCTTTGCAGAGAATATCTGGTCGCAGTGGACCGGGAGTTGCCACATGTCGGAGCCGGTTCTCCGCGTATCGCGGCTCTCCGGCGCGGGACAGAAGTGGCGAGCCGGTATCATCATTACCACATGCTGCAATGGGCCGAGATTGAATCGCGGGCAATGACCAGACTAGGTGGCGCGCGATCGACAGTTGCGACTAAACTGGACTCAGCCGAGTCAGCTATCGGAGTTGTCAATTTTGCACTCGAATCCTATCCGGACGACCCGAGATTGCTGGATTCGCAAAAGTTGCTGCTCGAACTCGTCTCATCGATTAAGATTTCGAGCCTCGTCGAACGAGCCGAGAAGGCAAGCTTTAAGGGGAACGAAAAACGGGCGTTGAGTCTGTATCAAGACGCTTTGTTTTTGCTTCAACGTGATGATCCGATCGGTCATCGCGAGTCGATAGAGCATCTAACAGGAGAGATGACAAAACTTCAATTACGGTCGAATGGCGAGTAATTGAGTATCTGTCGCTCAAGAACGGAATGATTTCGCAAAGGTGTCCAAAGTGTCGAAGTTCTCGGGTGCGTCGGGGGTATCTCCCGACGTCATTCCTGTCTAAGATCTTCTTTCGCTACTACCTGCTTTGCGATAAATGTAATCTCGAGTTTAAGGGTTTCGCTGTCCCCGGGACAGTTAACAGCCGCGGACAAAAGGCCAAGAATCGGAAGAACGGCGAAGCTCCTTAGGAAGGTTGTAGTTTGAAGTTTTTACTCGTGCGAATGCCCAGGTGGATCCAGTCTAAGCGGAAATTCCGGAAAGCAGGGAATCCGCTTTTGTTGGCAATTTTTCTTTCATTGGTAGTCCTGCCGCCGTGGCCGTCTACCCTCGCTCAGACTGAGATTCCAACGCAAGCCGGCCTTGTACATTTTGGCGACCTAATCGAAGTCGACGTGGTGGGCAGCTTCGAGCACGACTGGAGAGGCTCACTCACACCTGAAGGTTTTCTTGACGGTCTAGAGTCACTCGAAAACCAGGTATACGCACTCTGCCGAAGCGAACAGGACCTGTCAATCGTGATCCAAGCTGAGCTCTCAAAAACACTCCGGGATCCGAGAGTCGCGGTGCGTATCCTGGATCGGTCAAATCGAGCTGTCGCGTTTCTCAACGGAGCAGTCAGAGTTCCGCAGCGCTTTCAGATCAAACGCCCGATCTACTTGAACGAATTATTGACTCTTTCCGGCGGGATAACCGATCGCTCGAGCGGGCAAGTATCGCTTTTTAGGCCCGCCAACCTCAGTTGTACCGAGCCTCGGAGATCCGGAGAGAATGAGTTCGTGAAAGCAAGCCAGCCGGTGGGGGCCGAGAGAAGTATCATCAAGATCAGCGACATTCTTCGCGGAGATCCGACCGCTAACCCACGAATTTTCAGCGGAGACATCGTCACGGTTGTGGAAGCATTGCCGGTTTACATCATCGGCGGCGTAAACATTCCGCAGCAGATTCCGCTGCGAAATGAGTTGACCGTATCGCGTGCTATTGCCATGGCAGGAGGTCTTGCCAAGGAAGCCAACAGCACTATCACGGTCTTTCGACGGGACGGCGGCGTTACATCGTTGATCACGGCCGATCTACAGAAGATCGTTGCCGGCGAGGCGAACGATCCGGTGTTGCAGCCGTTCGATATCGTCGACGTGCCCCAGAAAGGCAAACCTGCACGTACTCGCCCGCCTGTCATCGACGGTAGCGGTTCAAAAAACACACCTCTTGCGATCCTGCCCCTGCGGGTCATCGATTGACACAGGTATTCTTATCGACTAATTGTCGAAACCACTGAAATTTGGTTCAATAGGATCGTAGACATGACTTTCCCGCGGTCGAGCGGGAGTTTGATTTTATGGCAGACAAACAACCTAGATTCGGGCGAAGGGCTACGGCGCTTTTATGGCTGTTGGTGGTCGCAATAGTGATTGGAACACTGATCTATCTGGAACAGATCGCAGTTCTATATGTTCTCGCAACTATTTCCCTGGTCGGACTTCTTTTGATCGTCGCATTTGCGGACCTCGAAAACGTGGGACGTGAAAATCTCGAAGGTTTTATCGGGGAATAAAACTTACCAAATGAGCCGTTTTCGGAAAATCGCTTTTGCTTTACTGTCCCTGGCGGCGGTTTCGCCTGTGTTGGCAAACTCGGTTTTGCTTGCCGGTAATGAAGTGATTACGAACTTGCGATGGAAGCCCGGCGTGATCCGTATCGCCATCTCCGCGTCCCTTCTCCGTGAAAGCTCAAACATAAAGGCCGACAGTGACGTCGCTGGATCGATAAAGCGTAGCCTCGAAACATGGTCGCGCATCGCTAACGTGGATTTTCAGCAGGCAGATTCGGAGAGGCTGAACGCGAGTCCGTCAGGTGCTGCCGGCGACGGCATTAGCCTGATCACTATTGCGCCAACTGCGGAAAACGTGTTGTTGTTTGCAAAGGATCCTGAAAATGCGGCAGCGACGACGCGCGTTTTCTACAACGGCAGGGGAGTGATCTCGGA
>JBKJOR010000064.1:0-6411 GCA_046595575.1 Pyrinomonadaceae bacterium
ATCGGAGATCGCTTCGGCTCTGCAGTCGCGGACTACGTTCGCGAGGTTACGGACGACAAGACGCTACCAAAAGCCGAGCGTAAGAGGTTGCAGGTCGCGCACGCGCCGCACTTGTCCAATGGAGCAAAACAGATCAAGCTCGCGGATAAGATCAGCAACATCAGGGACATTTTGGATAATCCGCCCGAAGATTGGCCGGTGGAGCGGCGGCGGGAATACGTCGGATGGGGTAAAGATGTCGTCGCCGGCTTACGCGGAGCCAACGCCGACCTTGAGAAACTTTTCGATGAGACAGTGGAAAGAGCCCGGCAGCAGATCAGCTAGGAACTCAGCCTGCGGACGGAACAACGGCTTCGCCTTCGACCCATTCTTCGCCGTCCGCGTAAACTTCTTTCTTCCAGATCGGCACAGTTCGTTTTAGTTCACGGATCAGCCATTCGCACGCAGCGAATGCGGCTTTGCGATGCGGGGCGGCGACGGAAATGACCACGCTTGTTTCGCCGATCTCAAGCTTCCCGAGCCGATGGACGATGCCGGCGTGAGAGATCGCGAAATCGCTCTTCGCCCGCTCGACTAGCTTCTGCATTTCCTTCAAAGCCATCGGTTCGTACGCTTCGTAAAAAAGGTGGAGCGTCTCGCGACCCTTTGTGAATTTCCGCACGTAACCATCGAGCGTAACCGTTGCACCGCATTCAGGCGGGACTACGCGTCGTGCAACGCTGGTGATATCGATCGGATCTTGTGTTACCTCAAAGAAATCCATTCAGGGTCAGCCGCCGGAAACAGCGGTAAAGATCGCGACCTCATCGCCGTCCTTCAACTCCAAATCCTCTGTCACGTATTCTTGGTTAACTGCGATCAGCAGCCGAAGGGATCCCAGTTCAGGATACATAGCGGTGAAGCGTTTCAAGATGTCGGCCGGAGAGTCGCTGCTATCGATCTTGATGTCGACATCGCGAATTCCTGCCAAAGCCGCGGTCGCTCCGAAAAATAAAACGCGGATTCTCATGATCATCTGTGGACGGGCTGAAAGCTGGCTCTACTTGATCGCGCCGTGGATCGGGCTCGACGCTGATGCATACAAACGCTTCGGCATGCGACCAGAAAGATACGCGAGGCGTCCGGCTTTGACTGCAAGCTTCATCGCCGTCGCCATCTGTTCCGAATTGCCCGCCTCGGCAATGGCAGTATTCATTAAGATGGCATCCGCACCGAGTTCCATCGCGACCGCCGCATCCGACGGCACACCGACACCGGCGTCGACGATGATCGTCGCATCCGGAAGCTGCTCCCGCATGATCCTAATGTTCGAAGGATTCTGCACACCCATTCCCGACCCGATCGGCGCGGCGAGCGGCATCACCGCCGGACATCCGGCGTCGAGGAGTTTCTTCGCCATGATCAGATCGTCCGTGAAATACGGCAGAACGATAAACCCTTCCCTGACCAGCACACGTGCCGCTTCAAGCGTCTGTTCATTGTCCGGAAGCAGCGTAACTGGGTCGCCGATAACCTCCAGCTTGATCCAATCTGTTTCAAGAGCTTCGCGTGCAAGCCGAGCAGTTCTGATCGCGTGCTCCGCGTCATAACAACCGGCTGTGTTCGGGAGGATCTGCATTGCCGGGTTCAGGTGATCAAGAAACGACTCCGTCTTGCGATCAAGCGGAACGCGATTCACCGCGACCGTCACCATCTCAGCACCCGAGGCCGAGTGAGCGGCCTTCATTTCCTGAAATGAGCGGTACTTCCCGGTGCCGATGATGAGCCGAGACGAGATTTTCTTTCCTGCGAGTGTAAATTTATCTGTCATTCGAAAAGAAGATTTTCCCGCAAAGAGGGACGAACCACAAATGCGGAATGCCGAGTGGGTAATGCCCAGACTCTTTGGTTGAAGCGAAAATTTTAGAACAATCGGCTAATGAATAGGAAAGAAAAAACGAAAGACAAGGGGCGTTAATAATTATGGTAAAAAGCACAGGGCGATGGGGTTTAGCATCCGCCCTCATTACAAATCGGCGCTACAACCAAATACAGCACGACTGCCGCTACCGCTCCTACGGCTGCAAGACTGATTATAGCTGTCTTTGACAAGCCATTTCCTCGTACCTTTTCGACGTCTTTGTAAAAAATCGACCTGATTTGCCTGGTTTTTGAATCGGTTAACTCGAAGGAATCTTCACCTGCTTTACTGATGTAGCCTTTCAATTCCGTTCCGCTCAACATTATCACTTTGACTCGCATATTTTCTCCTGTCCCGCGTTTTAGAACAGAAGCTTTGACTCTGGCAATTGATGAAGCGTTTTTGTCGGCTTGGGTTTGTGCTGAAGCGAGCGTGAAGCTGGCAGTCAACAACAATAAACAGGCAAGTGTGAAACTTAACCATTTCGTAATCATAATATTCTCCTGTGAAATTGGCAGATTGTATCGGCAATAATCAATATGACATCAGCATCTTATCTCGAAGTAATCTAAAGTTTGTTGACATATTCGTCTAGATCGTCGCGTTTGATTCTAATGCCAGCCAATCATTTTTACTTTCATTTCTTTTTCTCGATAGCTTTTCGGAATGTGTCGCGTGAAGGCCCTGCAAACGCGGCGGCTGGTTTTACTTTTTCACGTCGCGATGTTGTCTGAAACTTGCTATTTCGTCGGTGTTGAAAGTTGCCTCTTGTTTTCCTGATTCGCGGCGCATGTAAGTCACGGACATTTTTCAAATTGAACAATGCGGAACGCGGAACTGGTTTACAGGAATTCCGCACTCCGCATTTCCTCTAGCCTCCGCCGACGAAATGCACGACCTCTATCCGGTCGTCATTCTTGATCCGCGTCTTGTCCCAATCCTTTCTTCTTACAACTTCGCGGTTTAACTCAACAGCCACTCGCTGTGAAGCCAATGAAAAAAGCTCGAGGAGTTGGTTCAAATTTACCTCACTCTCAAGCTTCTTGATCTCGCCGTTTATTGTGATCTGCATCCTTTTAAGATTCTCTCTTAATCGGATGCCGTAATTCAATACCTACCCGTGCGTGATGGCCCGTCGCAATTCAACTTCCTCGCCCCCGCTCACTGCCCGTGCAAGTAGGGCCGCACGGCCGGAATTAAAGTTCGGGAGCTGAATATTTACCCTCGCGAGACCGTTATCATCCGTGCTGGCGTGGAATATCAGCGGACGGAAGCTACTGCCAAGGATCTTGACCATTACCTGTGCCGAACTTACTACTTTGCGATCGGTGCCGCGGCAGACCATAAATGTCACGCTCTTTCGCTCGCCGCCCTTGAATCTCATCTCGCCAAGCAGTTCGATGCTAAGCTTATTATTCACCTGCCGTTCGCTGCCGAGCATCTCGCTAACGATCTCAACCGCCTCGGCGGGCAGAACCACCTCATCATCACCGAGAACGGTGTCGGGTCGAACAATGGGGTTGATTGTCCGACGCGATACCGGGATATCCAGGACTCCACCAAAAACAGGCTTCGGGATCGGTAGCAACAGCTCCTCTAACTCATCGAGACTGATTGCCGGCGCTTGGATCGGCAGACTAAGCGGACCGCTATGCAACCCGGTGTGTTCGGCCATCATGGGGCTCGCAGCTTCCGACGCCATCAACGATTCCCGCTGAGCCATCTTCTTAAGATCTTCAAGTCGACCGGCACCGATCGCCGCACAGATCAGTTTGTGTTGACGGTGGAGCCGGGCATAAAGAACACCTTCGTCAAGGTCGCCCGCAAGAAGGTCATCGTATGGCAGCCGTTTACTGGCGAGAATTGTCCCGCGGTCGTAAACAAGAGACAGGATAATAGGTTTAGCTATTCCCTTGTCCTCGGTTTGGACGTGATAGGTGACGCCTTCAAATTCTATGTCAGTGTTGTAGCCTGTGATCACGGTGTTATTAAAAAGGAAGCTGAGGCAGGAATCCGGATGCCGAAAGGAATTCGGCCACTTAAAATCTATCACACGGCTCAGTTTTCGGTCAATAAATTATGTGGCCGCATATGCCCCGCAATCAGCGTAAAACACTTGATTTTCGCGGCTCGCGAAGCAACAGACACCGCCTTGACACACCTATGCGCTTAACTTACGATTTAGCTTGAGCCGACACGATTTCGATTCCTTTTGATACTGGGCGCGGTACGATCTCCGCCGAATAGCGAAAGGATCGCTTAAAAAGGATTTTAATGACTGATCACAACCTGATGGATTATGCCCCGATCGGGATCATGTTCCTGGTTGCATTGGGTTTCGCCGGCAGCCAGATCCTGGTCACGCAACTGATCGGTCCGCGCAAGCGTACGGCAACCAAGTTGATGCCGTACGAGTGTGGAAAAGATCCGGTCGGCTCTGCCCGCGATCGCTACTCCATCAAGTTCTACACCGTCGCCGTTATCTTCTTGTTATTCGATATCGAAGTCTTGTTCCTCATTCCTTTTGCCGTTGCGTTTAAGAGTCTACTTGCCCAGGAGCAGCTCAGCGGCATCGCATTCGGCACCATCGCATTTCTCGAGATCCTGGTATTTCTTTCAACTTTGGTGGTCGGGTACATTTACGTTTGGAAGAAAGGTACGTTCGATTGGGGATTGCAGGCCAGAGCCGAAGCCCGCGAAGAGGCAAAGCTGATGGCAAAGAAGCGGCGTGAGCAATTGCAGCCGACAAGGATCGCGGCATGACGGAACTCGTCGGTATCCGGCAATCCAAAATCGAAAATCGAAAATCTAAAGTGGGAACATGGGTTTAGAAAACACATTATTCGAATCGCTGCCAGACGTCGTGACCGTCAAGCTGGATGCAATTGTTAACTGGGCACGAAAGAGTAGTCTTTGGCCGGCGACGTTTGGTTTGGCATGTTGCGCGATCGAGATGATGAATACCGTTTCCGCTCGCAACGACCTCTCGCGTTTCGGTGCGGAGACGTTCAGAGCATCGCCCCGGCAGGCGGATGTGATGATTGTTTCGGGCCGCGTCTCGCGGAAGATGGCACCGGTCCTGCGGCGAATTTACGACCAGATGCCTGAACCCAAATGGGTGATCTCAATGGGCGCATGCGCAACGTCCGGCGGTGTATTCGATAATTACGCGATCGTCCAAGGCGTCGATAAGATCGTTCCTGTAGATATTTACGTGCCTGGATGTCCGCCGCGTCCTGAAATGCTTGTGCATGCGATCATGATGCTGCAGGACAAGATCATGAAGGAATCGGTCAAAGACCGCCGCGACACGTTCGAGCCGGAATCGCGCGCTTCGTCAGTTCCCGGAACGCTGCCTGTGACTGAAGGGACAGCTCTCGAGAAGGAAACCGAGATCGAGGTCGCACAGCACCAGGTTTCACGGCCTTACTCGATCCCGTCGCGTCACGAGAAAAGGCGCTCGTCCTAAGGTAAGTCACCGCCGAGACGCGGAGACGCAGAGAATTAAGAGTTTACTTTTGATCTTCATCTCTGCTCCTTTACGTCTCGGCGGTAAATTTATATTTTATGCTTTTGGAATATGTCGACAGTTTGAGGGCAAAGAACGCCGCATGGGTCACGAATGTGGTCGAAGCGTTTGGCGAAGTCACGGTTTTCGTTCCGCGCGAATCGATCGTCGACGCATGCAGCTTTCTTAAATCGGAACACGGATTCGATATGCTTGTCGATCTATGCGGCGGCGACCGCGGGCCGGAAGAGGACCCCAGATTCGAGGTCAACTATCACTTATTCTCTACCAAACATCACAAGCGGCTGCGACTGAAAGTTTTGCTGAGCGAGGACGATCCGCATGTCGAGACCGTCACGACTCTTTGGAAGACGGCCGACTGGCACGAACGTGAGACGTTCGATCTAATGGGCGTGATATTCGACGGCCACCCGGATCTGCGCCGAATACTTTTGCCAAGTGATTTTGACGGTCATGCTTTGAGAAAAGATTATCCGCTGCGCGGCTATGAGCCGTACAGCATGAACTAGTGAATGGTTAATCGTTAATCGTGAATAGTGCGTCCGAAGAGACAGGCGCACCCGAGCTGCACGAAGGCTCGCACCCGCGATGTACTAATCACGATTAACTATTCACGATTCACGATTCACTAAAGATGAGTACTGCAGTAGAAAACATTCCCGGGTTCGATGTTCTCGATCAATCGCTCGAGTCCGAGATGACGCTGTCGATGGGGCCGCAGCATCCGTCGACGCACGGCGTGCTCAGGCTTGACCTGCGTCTCGATGGCGAGTTGGTGATAAAGGCGATCCCTGACATTGGCTATCTCCATACTGGCATGGAGAAGCTCTTCGAGTACAAGAAGTATCAGCAAGGCATCGTCATCACTGATCGGATGGATTATCTGAATCCGCTCGGTAATAACCTGGCCTACGTGATGGCAGCCGAAAAGCTGCTCGCTCTCGAGATCCCGGAACGTGCTCAAGTGATACGCGTCCTGATG
>JBKJOR010000084.1:0-2543 GCA_046595575.1 Pyrinomonadaceae bacterium
CCCGGCACTTCGATCAGGCCCATATGCTTTACTTTGAAGCCGATGAAACTGTGTGCTTTATCAAAGCGATACAATCCCGGCTCGCCTTTCTCTTTGGTGACAAATCGGTCCGCAAATTCACTATTCTCAGCCGAGGTTGAGGTACCCCATCCGACCAGACTGACCGCAAACACGAACGCAACAAAGTAAACGAACTTTCTCATCACAATCTCCTTTAACTAGATCAGTATTCTTTTTGAATTATCCGGTAAAAGTCGTTTGATGCAAGTGCTCGCTCGTGCGTTCGGTGGCATTGCGGTTTCTTGATAAACTCACTTACATGATCCGACCTGACAAAAGCGAGTACGACCCCTACTACGAGCTATACGTGGGACGCGTCGCCAATAACGACATACTTGAAACGCTGGCCGCCCAGCCGACAAAGCTTCAAGATCTCTTCACGGCGATTCCTGAGGAGAAGGGCGAATTCAGATACGCCGATGGCAAGTGGAGCGTAAAAGAGTTGCTCGGACATTTGATCGACGGTGAACGAATGTTTGCTTACCGGATGTTTCGTATTTCCCGCGGCGATGAAACCCCGATCGAGGGCTTCGAGCAGGATGGCTATATAGAGAACGCCCACTCCAACGGACGGAGTTTTTCCGACCTTCTCGAGGAATTTTTATTGCTCCGCCGCGCCAATATGATTTTCTTCAACAACCTTACAGACGATGGTTGGAGTAGAGTCGGAACCGCCAACAACGTCAAAGTTTCGGTTCGCGCTCTGGCCTATATAATGGCCGGTCATATAGAGCATCATTTAAGCATTCTAAAAGAGCGCTACCTCGCGTAGGACGGTCGGCTTGAAATTTGACGTTGTAATTATCGGCGGCGGAGCAGCTGGACTCTTTTGTGCGATCGAAGCCGGTAAGCGCGGCCGGAGGGTACTTGTAATTGAGCGGAATTCTCAGCTCGGTCGAAAGATAATTATCTCAGGAGGCAGTCGTTGCAATTTCACGAACCTCCATACAACATCCGAGAACTTCATCTCCAGAAATCCTCATTTCTGCAAATCAGCGCTTGCCCGCTACACTCCGGCCCACTTTGTCGAGCTTGTGAAGAAGCATCGAATCGAGTTCTACGAAAAGAAACTCGGACAATTGTTTTGTCGTGAGAGCTCCCGCCAGATCGTGGATATGCTCGTAAAGGAATGCGAGCGGGCGCGAGTCACGATCCGCACGGGCTGCTCCGTGAACGACATCGAATTAGGAGACGGTTTCGTTCTGATCTCGAACGGCGGGAATATCGAGTGTGATCGCCTGGTTATCGCGACGGGCGGACTTTCGTTTCCAAAAGTCGGTGCGACAGATTTTGGATATCGCATCGCTCGGCAATTCGGCTTGAAGGTCGTTGAGACGCGTCCCTCGCTAGTGCCTCTTGTTCTCGAGAAAGGTGGGGTCGCGAATCTTGCAGGGATATCGGCCGATTCGAAAGTGTCAGCGGCGGGGATCAGTTTTCGGGAAAACGTCCTGTTCACCCATCGGGGATTATCGGGCCCGGCAGTATTACAGATCTCAAATTACTGGGATAAGGGCACGGATGTTTCCGTCGATCTTTTACCGGACACGGATGTGCTGTCGTATCTCCAGAATCAAGCTCATAGCCGCCAAACGTTGGGCAATGTTCTCTCGAAAGCACTGCCAAATCGGCTCGTCGTGGCACTCTGTCCGCCCGAATTTGCCGATAAGCCAGTTGATCAACTTTCCCGAAAAGCGTTGGCAGACGTCGCCGACAAGCTGAGTTCTTGGAACGTTCGTTTCGTCGGAACGGAAGGGTTTGATAAGGCTGAAGTTACGCTCGGCGGGGTCTCGACGGACGAACTTTCTTCCCAGACGATGGAAACAAGAAAGGTTCCCGGACTTTATTTTGTCGGTGAGGTTGTTGACGTCACGGGGTGGCTCGGTGGATACAACTTCCAATGGGCGTGGGCTTCGGGATATGTCGCCGGACAAGCCGTTTAAAAAACGAAAGGGGAAACGTCTCCCACACCGTCTCCCCCCGTTCGCGCCAATTGCGTGGAGCAATCGGCAACGAAGCTAAACCTATATCAAATTGAAATATCTTTACAACCGGTGAACGACCGTGTAGGATATTTGCACAGTCGTATAAGTTTGTCAACACCATAAATAATTGGAGAACAGAAATAACAATTTTCTCGAGCGTTTCGTCGAAGTATGCGGCTCAGCAGAGCCCGTCAAAATTCAACGATTGTTGAATGTCTCCTACCAAGCCGCACGCAACTACCTCCAGGGTCGCCTTCCGGATTCCAGCGTTCTGCGAACGATCGCCGAACAAACGCCTTATTCCTTAAACTGGCTGCTCACGGGTAACGGAGAGAAATTTGTCTCGTCCCACGCACGCGAAGACGCACCCCTATCTGCCCGCCAAATTCGTGATTTGGTCCGGAAAGAGTGTGGAGAAGTAATCAACGAATTAATGGGCAGTAGTGAAATTGCTCAACAAAAAGTCGTTGTCTTACGGTCCGATAGTTTTAGGTCTGAGAA
>JBKJOR010000186.1:0-8538 GCA_046595575.1 Pyrinomonadaceae bacterium
CCGCCGGCCAAACGACTTTGCCGCTTGCGATCGATCCTGCACCGACCGGTCTCGATCGCGTTCTAAATCCGCAGGGTTACGACGCGACGCCAGATTCGCAAGCTCAACTTACGGCGCTGAATGCGCTCCGGACTCACGACCTGAACACGGAGATCATGGCGGCCGCAAGCCATGTTACGGACCAGGCGATAGCGGCGAATAGTTCCCTCCAAATGTTTCAGGAAGTGAGCGTCCAGTTTCCGACATCGCACATCGGGAATCAGCTCAAACAGGTTGCGAGGATGATCAAGAAGCGAGGCGATCTGAACGTCAACCGGCAGATCTTTTTCTGTCAGATCAGCGGTTTCGACACACATATTCAGCAGCTCAGCAATCAGAATACTTTGATCTCGCAGACGAGCCAGGCTATGCGCTGTTTCTACGACGAGATGGTCGCTCAGGGTTTGGCGGATAAAGTAACGCAGTTCACAATGTCTGATTTTGGACGGACGCTGAATCCGGCGGGTTCAGGTGTGGGGGTGGGATCGGACCATGCTTGGGCCAACTGTCACTTCGTTGTCGGCGGCGTCGCGGGTTCCGACTTCTATGGCATCAACACCTCGAACGGAACCCCAACACCGACCCTTGTTCTCGATGGACCGGACGATGCGGACAGCGGACCGGGGTCACGCGGTCGATTGATACCGACTACGTCCGTCGAGCAATACGCAGCGACACTTGCTCGATGGTTCGGTCTCCCGGATGCGAACGTGCCCGATGTCTTTCCAAACATCGTCAACTTTCCGACGACCGATCTCGGTTTCATGCGTTAAAAGTGAAAAGGTGAAAGCGTGAAAAGGTGAAAAAGTTGAAGGGTGAACCGTTTCCGCTTCTTTTTCACTTTTTCACTTTCTTCGTAAGCTGCGCTATCGCCTCTGTAAGCTCGTCGATATCCACCGGTTTAGACAAATGCATTTGAAAGCCCGAGGACATTGCATTCTCGGTGTCTTCCGCGCGGGCCATCGCGGTTAGCGCGATAGCCGGGATGCCTGAGCCCTCGTCCGGCTTCAATGCTCGCAGCTTTCGGATAAGCGAGTAACCGTCTTCGCCGGGCATGTTGATATCGGCCAGCAAAATATCCGGGATCCACTCACCGAGCGACGTCATCGCCTCAGCGACGGACGACGAGGTTGTTACAACCGCCCCCGACATTTCAAGCGAGAACCGAAGCAGATTGCACGCATCGTTGTCATCATCGACGATCGAGACGCGTAATCCGTCCAGCCGACGCGGGACAAGCTTGGTGTAACGAAGTCCGTTTGTCGCACTTGTAACAGCGTTTCCTTCGCTGACAACCGCTAACGTGATCGGCAGTGTTATCGAGAAAAGCGCACCTTTCCCCGGACCTTCGCTGGCGACCGATACCTCGCCGCCGTGAAGCTCGGCAAGATGCCGAACGATCGCGAGCCCGAGCCCAAGTCCGTGATGGGTCCTTGTGCTGGAACTGTCAGCCTGGCGAAACCGCTCAAAAACGAGAGGCAAAAATTCCGGCGAGATCCCGTTGCCGGTATCACTGACGGTGATTCGAACGCTGTTCTCGAGCCGTTCGTACACGACAGTTACGTTCCCGCCCTCGGGGGTAAACTTTACGGCGTTAGTCAGAAGGTTCCAGACGATCTGCTGCAGCCGGTGGGTATCGCAAGTGATCGTATCGACGTCCGTCTCGAAATACGTCTCTATCGTTATGCCTTTAGCCTCGGCAGAGGGACGCACGACGTCGATCGCAGCTTGGATCGTCTGGACGACATCGGTCGGTGACAGATTCAAATGCAGGTTACCGGTGATCAGACGCGACGTGTCGAGCAGATCGTCGATCAACTGCGATTGCGAACGCGCGTTCCGATGTATCGTTTGAAGAGCGCCTCGACTTTCCTCCTCATTGAGCTTCCCGGTGGTCAGTATCTGGCCCCATCCGAGAATAGAATTGAGCGGCGTTCGCAGCTCATGCGATACGGTCGCGAGGAATTCGTCTTTCAGGCGACTCGCTCTTTCTGCCTGCTGTCGCAGAGCTTTCTCGGCAACAAGCAACCTTTCCCGTTCGCCCTCGATACGCTTTCGGTGAACAAACTGGCCGATCTCGCTTCCGATCACCTCCAGCATATTGATCGCCTTAGTTTCATCCGACAGCGTCGTTTCGCTATAGAACTCGATCACTCCATAAAAGTCGTCCGCGATTGTGATCGGGAGACCCACCACCTGCGTAAAACCTGCCGCCCTCGCAAGCTCTTCACGCGGAAACTTTTCACCTTTGTAATCGTCGCGAAGGATAACCGGCCTGTTTAATTCCCATACATGCCCAGGCAGCCCAAGTCCGCGTGGGAATCTAAGCTCAAATGACTTCTCCTTGAATCGCGCAATTGCTTCAGATGTCCCGCACGTTTCGATGTACGCACACGCGAGCTCGGATCCAGTCTTGTTCAGTATCCAGAAGGCGCTAAGGCTGGCATTGATGTGTTCACAGAATGAACGGAGTATCTCGGGTGCCGCTGTCTCGAGGCTATCGGAGTGAGCGACCGTGCGCGTGATCGAATGTTCAAGTGCAAGGCGCGCTTCGGAGTCGGTACGAACCTGAAGTTCGGCGGCGAGCCTCGCATTCGCCGATTGCAGCTCCCCTGTCCTTGACCGAACCCGTGACTCAAGGTCCGTATTGGCGACGTCCAGATCGAAGTTCGCCTTTTCAAGAAGTATTTTCTGCCGCTTGATCTCCCGTGTCTGGCAGAAGAGCTTTGTGAAAAAGAGTACCTTCGATCTAAGGATCTCCGGCTGAAATGGTTTTGTCAGATAATCAACCGCGCCGAGCGCATAGCCTTTGAAAACATACTGCTCGTCGAGGCTGGTCGCGGAAACAAAAATGATCGGTGTGTCTTGTGTTCGCTCGCGTTCGCGAATCAGCTCGGCAAATTCGAAACCGCTCAGTCCCGGCATTTGAACGTCAAGCAAGATGAGAGCGACGTCCTCAAGCAAAATAAATTTGAGCGCCTCACGCGCCGAGCTGGCACATATCAGGTTCTGGTTCAGATCCTCAAGGATCGTTTTCATCACCAGGAGATTGTCGGGCCTGTCGTCGACGAGCAGGATATTTACCGGCGTGTCGTCAGACGTTATTTCCGATTCTTCAAGCATTCGATTCACCCTTTGTTCTGTTCATTCCGGCTTCTCTGACCGCAGATAGCACGGATCACGCCGATCTAAAAAACAAATCCATTTCTTAATCTGTCTGATCCGCGTCATCCGCGGTTAACAACCGCTGCAACTTGGAGCCTAGTTGTCCAACCAGATCCGAAGCAGCGACATAAGTTGTTCCGTCTCTACCGGCTTCGTTATGTAGTCCGACGCACCCGCTTCGATACATTTCTGACGATCGCCTTTCATCGCCTTTGCCGTGACTGCGATGATCGGAACCGAACTGAATTTCCCGATCCTTCGGATGGCCTGCATCGCCTCGAAGCCGTCCATCTCCGGCATCATGATGTCCATCAGCACTCCGTCAATGCCCGGGGTTTTCTGCAGCATCGCGATTCCGTCCCTACCGTTCTCGGCGTAGACAACCTCCATGTTCTGCCTCTCGAGTGCGCTCGTCAGTGCAAAGATGTTACGGATGTCGTCATCCACGATCAGCACCTTCTTGCCTTCAAGCCGCGGATCGGTGAAATTGACGTTCTTCATCATGTTCTTTTGCGCATCCGTCAGATCGGCCACATCGCGGTGCAGGAACAGCGCAGTTTCGTCAATCAGCCGCTCGATCGAATCCGCATCTTTGATGATTATCGTGTCCGCCAGTTTCTTTATACGCGCCGTATCTCGTTTCGAGAGGTCCTTGCCGGTATGAACAATAACGGGAATTTCCGGGCTGCCCGCCAGGTCCTTGATCTTGCGGATGAGCTCGCTCCATTCGACATCCGGCAGCATCAGATCCACGATCGCGCAATCAAAGCGTTCCGCCGTTATCGCCGCCAGTGCGTCTTTTCCTGTGCCGACCGATGTGATCGCGACGTCCTTACCGCCAAGTAGTTCCGTCATGCTTGCCCTGAGCTTCGTATCGTCCTCGACGAGCAGCAATTTCTTGACCGGCTGTTCGGAGAAAGTCTTCAGAAGCTTTATCCCTTCAACCAGCTTGTCGCGATTCGTCGGTTTGGTCTGATATCCGAAGGCCCCGAGCCGGAGCACTCGCCGCATGTCCTCGATCAACGAAACGATCTGCACCGGAATATGACGCGTCGAAGCGTCATGTTTCAACCGGTCAAGCACGGCATAACCATGCATTCCCGGTAGCGTAAGATCGAGGGTTATCGCGTTCGGCCGATACTTTCGAGCGGTCATCAATGCGTCCTCGCCATGCTGCGAAACCAGGCACTTGAATCCGACTTCGTGCGCGACGTCCATCAAGATTCGCGCGAATGTCGCATCGTCCTCGATTATCAGAAGTACCGTCTCGCCTGGCCGGATCCGCGACCGGTCGTCGCTCACGATTATCTGCACCCGCGGAGGCGTTACTTCCTCGGTGGTACGCGACAGTGTTATGAGGCTCGGCTTCCGCTGATCGTTGTCGATCAGTCCTTCTTCCGTACTCTCTTCCTGCGGATTCAGCGAAACGGACTCGTAGCTTTCCGGCAAATAAAATGTAAACGTACTGCCCTCTCCAGGTCTGCTCTCGAGCGTGATCTCGCCACCGAGTAGGCGAGCGATCTCACGGCTGATCGATAGACCGAGTCCGGTTCCGCCATACTTCCGGCTTGTAGTTCCGTCTTCCTGCTGGAACGCTTCGAAAATGAGCTGCTGTTTGTCTTCCGAAATCCCGATGCCGGTGTCGCGAACGCGGAACGCGATTACAGACGATGCTCGATTGAGGCTGTTGTTGTCATAGCTCCAACCGCTATCGGCGACATCGATCTCAACCTTAACCTGTCCGTGCTGCGTAAACTTGAACGCATTCGACAACAGGTTCTTGAGCACCTGCCGGAGCCGTTTCGCATCGGTCTGTAATGTCTGCGGAAGCCGGTTGTTCAGCTCGATCACTAACCCGAGGCCCTTGTCATTTGCGATCTGGCTGAACGTGCGATCGATATCGCCGCGAAGGTCTCCAAAGCCGATCTCCCCGATCTCGACGCCCATCGTACCGGACTCGATCTTCGAAAGGTCGAGGATCTCGTTGATCAGCGCGAGCAGGTCGGCACCCGAGGAGTGGATCGTCTCGGCGAATTCGACCTGCTTTTCGTCCAGGTTCGTGTCCGCGTTATCGGCCAGCATCTTGGAAAGTATCAGCATCGAGTTCAGCGGGGTGCGAAGCTCGTGCGACATGTTCGCAAGAAATTCCGATTTGTATTTCGAGTTGAGAGCAAGCTGCTTTGCTTTGTCTTCGAGCGCCGTGCGGGCAAGCTCGATCTGTCGGTTCTTCTGCTCGACCTCGTTCTTCTGTTCCGAAAGAAGCGTCGCTTTTTCCTCAAGCTCCTGGTTGGTTTGCTGTAGCTCTTCCTGCTGCTGTTTGAGCAGCTCTTCGGAAGTTTGGAGCGACTGCGCCTGCAACTCGAGACGACGATTCGTCTCCTGAAGTTCGGCCTGTCCGAGCTGCAGTTCCTGGGCGAGTGACTGAGACTGTTTAAGCAGCTCTTCGGTTCTCATGTTCGCCTCGATCGTATTGATTACGATACCGATCGATTCGGTAAGCTGATCGAGGAATGCAAAGTGAATTTCGTTGAACGGCGTGAACGACGCTAGCTCGATCACCGCTTTGACCTGGCCTTCGAAAAGCACTGGGAGAACGACGATGTTCGTCGGAGCCGATTCGCCCAGGCCCGAGTTGATCTTGACGTACTCGCTCGGCACGTCTTTGATAATGATGCGTTGCTTTTCGAAAGCGCATTGTCCAACGATGCTCTCGCCGAGCTTGAACTCGTTCGACAACGATTTGCGCTTGCGGTAGGCGTAGCTTGCGAGCAGCTTGAGTATCGTATCGTCCTGCGACGTATCGGCGATATAGAAAACGCCGTGCTGCATTTCGACCAGCGGCGCCATTTCCGAAAGGATAAGGCGGGCCACCGTAAGCAGATCGCGTTGCCCCTGCAGCAAACGCGTAAACTTCGCGAGGTTAGTTTTCAACCAATCCTGCTCGGTATTTTTCCGCGTCGTTTCGCGGAGGTTGCCGATCATCTCGTTAACGTTGTCTTTGAGGAACGCGACTTCGCCTGAAGCATCCACCGTGATCGAACGCGTCAGATCGCCCTTCGTCACAGCCGTCGCCACATCCGCCATTGCCCGCACCTGGTTTGTCAGGTTAGCCGCGAGCTGGTTCACGTTATCGGTCAGATCGCGCCACGTTCCGGATGCACCGGGCACACTCGCCTGGCCGCCAAGTTCTCCTTCGATACCAACCTCACGCGCCACCGTCGTCACCTGATCGGCGAATGTCGCGAGCGTGTCGATCATCGCGTTGATCGTATCGGCAAGCTCGGCTATCTCACCGAGAGCCTCCACTTCGAGTTTACGATTCAGGTTACCGTTCGCGACGGCCGTTACAACGCGGGCGATACCGCGAACCTGCGTCGTAAGGTTCGACGCCATAAAGTTCACGTTTTCGGTCAGATCTTTCCACGTTCCGGACACGCCCTTGACCTGCGCCTGGCCGCCGAGTTTTCCTTCCGTACCCACCTCGCGGGCCACGCGCGTCACCTCGGATGCGAATGAGTTGAGCTGATCCACCATCGTGTTGATTGTGATCTTCAGCTCGAGAATTTCTCCCTGCACATCGACGGTGATCTTCTTCGACAGATCGCCATTCGCCACAGCCGTGGTGACCGTCGCAATATTTCGCACCTGCGATGTGAGGTTAGACGCCATGAAGTTCACGTTGTCGGTCAGATCTTTCCATGTTCCCGAGACGCCTTGGACAACCGCCTGTCCCCCGAGCTTGCCTTCGGTTCCCACTTCGCGGGCAACGCGCGTAACCTCGGACGCGAATGACGAAAGCTGATCGACCATCGTGTTGATCGTATTCTTCAGCTCGAGAATTTCACCCTTAACGTCAACGGTGATCTTCTTCGACAGATCGCCGTTCGCCACTGCCGTCGTAACGTCGGCGATGTTGCGAACCTGCGACGTAAGGTTCGACGCCATGAAGTTCACGTTATCAGTGAGATCTTTCCACGTTCCGGAAACACCGAGCACCTCGGCCTGTCCACCGAGTTTTCCCTCGGTACCAACCTCGCGAGCCACACGCGTTACTTCCGAGGCAAACGACGACAGCTGATCGACCATCGTATTGATCGTGTCTTTTAGTTCGAGGATCTCGCCCTGCACATCGACGGTGATCTTTTTGGAAAGGTCGCCGTTGGCTACAGCGGTCGTCACGGCGGCGATGTTTCGCACCTGGCCAGTGAGATTCGACGCCATGAAGTTCACGTTATCGGTCAGATCTTTCCACACGCCGGCGACATCCTTCACCTCAGCCTGACCGCCGAGTTTGCCTTCGGTTCCGACCTCGCGAGCCACGCGTGTAACTTCCGACGCGAATGAGTTGAGCTGATCCACCATTGTGTTGAGCGTGTCTTTCAGCTCGAGTATCTCGCCGCGCACCTGTACGGTTATCTTTTTCGAAAGATCGCCGTTCGCAACCGACGTCGCCACCTCAGCGATGTTCCGCACCTGTGCCGTCAGGTTGCTGGTCATGAGGTTCACGTTGTCCGTCAGATCCTTCCACACACCGGCAACACCTTCGACCTCGGCTTCACCACCGAGCTTTCCTTCCGTACCAACTTCACGCGCGACGCGCGTCACCTCGGAGGCGAACGAGTTGAGCTGATCCACCATCGTGTTCAGCGTATTCTTCAGCTCAAGAATTTCACCGCGGACATCCACGGTTATCTTCTTCGACAAGTCGCCGTTCGCCACCGACGTCGCAACCTCGGCGATATTTCGAACCTGACCGGTCAGGTTGCTGGTCATCAGGTTTACGTTGTCGGTCAGATCTTTCCACACACCAGCGACACCCTTCACGTCCGCCTGGCCGCCGAGCTTTCCTTCGGTACCCACCTCACGGGCGACACGCGTCACCTCCGACGCGAATGACGAAAGCTGATCCACCATCGTGTTGATGGTGTCTTTGAGTTCCAGGATTTCCCCGCGTACGTTAACAGTGATCTTTTTCGAAAGGTCGCCGTTCGCCACGGCAGTTGTAACGTCAGCGATGTTGCGAACCTGGCCGGTAAGGTTGTTCGCCATCAGATTCACGTTGTCGGTCAGATCTTTCCACGTTCCCGACACGCCCTTCACCTCGGCCTGCCCGCCAAGCTTTCCTTCGGTACCCACCTCACGCGCCACACGCGTCACCTCCGACGCGAACGACGACAACTGGTCGACCATCGTGTTGATCGTGTTCTTGAGCTCGAGAATTTCACCCTTTACGTCAACGGTGATCTTCTTTGAGAGATCTCCGTTCGCCACGGCGGTCGTCACTTCCGCAATGTTGCGGACCTGTCCCGTCAGGTTGTTCGCCATCAGGTTCAC
>JBKJOR010000209.1:0-2741 GCA_046595575.1 Pyrinomonadaceae bacterium
GGCTGCGCCGCTCGAAACCCGAAGGCGGCGCAGCCGCGTTCATTTTTCACCGAGCACGGCAAAGCATAGCTTTTCCGCACACCGAGCGGCGAAGCCGGGTGCCGCAGAGGGGGCCTGAGCGACTCGCACGCCGGCATGAATTGTGCTTATATTCTTTCGGACTAATTATATTCAGACATGAAACCAATCATTTTTCTACTTGCATTTTTATTTCCTATCAGTTCGTTCCCGAGCGACCCTTCTATCTGGACTGTCGGGACGCGCTCGGACGTGCTCAAGGGCGACGCCCGAGGCGTGTCTATCGATGCCAATGGAACCATCACTCTCGCTCCGAAGCTGACGGAGATCTACAAGACCGAACAGGCTTATATCTGGTCAAGCGTTATTGATCCGGCGGGCAACGTCTTCCTCGGAACCGGCGGTGACGGACGCATCTACAAAGTCACGCCGAACGGAACTGGTGCGATGCTAACCGATCTTGCCGAGCTTAATGTGACGGCTCTAGCGATGGGGCGGAGCGGAGAATTATTCGCGGCGACTTCTCCGGACGGAAAGGTTTATCGGATCGACTCGACAGGAAAGGCCGAGGTCTATTTCGAACCCAAGGAAAAATACATCTGGTCGCTTGCGATAATGAATGACGGCAGCCTGGCCGTCGGATCAGGTGAAGCCGGAAGGATCTATCGAGTGCGAGCCGCTGGCGCCACACCTGCAGACTCCCTGCTTTTCGACACAAGCGAGACTCACATAATCTCGCTCGCCGTCGACAAACAAGGGAACCTTTATGCCGGTACGGATTCGAACGGACTAGTAATGCGATTTGGCGCAGATGGCAAACCTTTCGGTTTGCTCGATTCGCCATTGCGGGAGATCCACGAACTCGCGGTCGGACCGGATGGTTCAGTCTATGCCCTCGCGCTGGGTGAGTCGGCATCGGTCGCTACACCAGCGGCAACGCCCGCTGCGTCTGCGACGCCGGAATCGAAAACTGTCTCAGCCGATAAACCGAATCCGATGACTCCGCCCACGCCTGAGAAGAGTCGTTACGATATGACCGGTGCGAAGTCTGTCGTATACCGAATCCTACCCGACGGCGGCAACGACATACTCTGGACATCTACTACCGTCACCGGGTTCTCCCTCTATGCACATCAGACCGGCAGCGGCGTGTTGCTCGGAACGTCCGACAAAGGTCGGATCTACAACATCACAAACGCCGGCCGCGAGACACTCGTGCTGCAGTCCGATGCCAGCCAGATCTCGACGATAAGAAGCCAGGGGACGAATCTTTACGCAACATCAAGCAATCAGGGACGGCTCTTTAAGATCGGCACCGAGACGGTAGCCGAAGGAAGTTACGAGTCGGCAATTCTCGATGCGAAGGCGGCATCGACGTGGGGCCGAATCTGGTGGAGATCGGCTGGTAGCGTTCAGATGCAAACGCGGAGCGGCAACACCGAGAAAGCTGACGAGACATGGAGTGGGTGGTCGCCAGTTAACACCGAAGTCCGGAGCGGCCAGATCGCCAGTCCGAAAGCGAGGTACCTGCAATGGCGTGCGGTGCTCAGGTCAGGTGGTAACGCGTCGTTGAATGAAGTGAGCGTAGCCTTTCTCGCACGCAACATCGCACCGGAGGTTTTGTCGATTACGATCCTGCCGACGAATGTCGGGCTCATCGCCAATCCGCCGATACAGATCGATCCGAATATCGAGCTTTCGGGACTCGATCCCGCGACGTTCGGTGTCCCCATTAGCTCAGTCGCTCCGCGACGTGTTTATCTGAGAAACGGGCGCTCGTTCCAGTGGACGGCCGAAGATCGCAACGGCGACAAACTCCTCTACGACGTTTTTTTCAAAGAGATCGGCGAAGCGAATTACAAACCGCTGAGGGAAAATATCAGCGATAACTTTCTCGCTCTCGACGGGCAATCGTTGGCGGACGGTCGCTATACGATTCGTGTCGTCGCGAAGGACGTTCCGGACAACCCGGCAATGGCTTCGCTCTCGGGCGAGCGAATAAGCGAACCGTTCGACATCGATAATATGCAACCGACCGTCACTTCTTCCGGTGCCCCTAAGACCAGCGCGACAGGTGCTCAGGTTGTATTCGTCGCTTCGGACAAGTCCAGTTATTTGACGCGTGCCGAGTACAGCGTGAACGGCGGAGAATGGCTGACGGTTTACGCAGACGACGGGATCTCCGACGGACCTGACGAACGATATACGATCGACGTCCCGCTAAATACGCCCGGGGAATATGCGGTGACGCTCCGTGTTTTCGATTCACAGGGCAATTCTGGAAATGCCCGAGTAGTAGTGCGGCGTTAATTGATAGTGGTCAACGGATAGTTGATAGTTCGCGGTCTATTAACTATTAACTATTTTTTCCTTAGGCTCATCTTGTGTCCATTCAGGCGCTCGATGATGCTCAGATATTTTTTCGGAAACAACCTTGAAAGAATGCTGATCACCCGGGCGTCTTTGCCGATCAGAATTCTCGGGTTCTTATTCTTGATCCCACGTAAGATCGTCTCGGCGGCTTCCTCCGATGTCGTTTTAGCGACCTTGTCGAAGAATTTTACTCCCTGCTGCTTCCAGTCTGCCGGCGTCCCTTCGGCAACTTTAGAGTTTCGCACGATATTAGTTTTCACGCCGCCCGGATGAACGCACGCAACGGAAACGTTAGTTTCCTCAAGCTCGTGACGCAGGCTCTCGGTAAACCCGCGCACGGCAAACTTCGA
>JBKJOR010000240.1:0-5646 GCA_046595575.1 Pyrinomonadaceae bacterium
CAGGCGGCAAGATCATGGCCGGTTCGGACACTCCGGAGTTCCTATTCCTCTATGGCTTCTCGCAGCATCGCGAGCTGAAGGCTCTGGCAGATGCGGGGCTATCGAATTACGCTGCACTCGCAGCCGGGACGCGAAATGCCCACGAGTTTTTCGGGACGATCGACAAGGTCGGAACGATAGAGATTGGCCGACGAGCTGATCTGATCCTGCTCAACTCAAACCCGCTTGAGAATATTTCGGCGACAGAGAATCGGGCTGGGGTGATGTTGAAAGGAAAATGGCAAACACAGAGTGAGCTTAACGGCTGGCTTGATGAGATCGCACCAAAGATCGCGGGCTCGCTGGAGGCTCAAGAGAAAAGTGCGGCAGTCGAGATCGAAAGGCTTGGTGGGAAGGTAGAGTTCAACGGCAACAGAGAAGTGGTCAAGGTCGATCTGAATAATGCAAAGATCATGGACGCCGATCTCAAGCATCTCGAGAAGTTCACCGAACTCGAATGGCTCGATGTGCGCGTCACGCCGATCGGAGACGATGGTGCCGCTCATCTCGCTGGGTTGAGAAAGCTGAAGTTCCTGAACATTTCTCGCACGAGCCTTTCCGATAAAGGCCTCGCGAGTCTCCGTGGGCTGACCGACCTCGAGACGCTATTCCTCGGCACGACGAAAGTAACGGACGAAGGCCTCAAGAGCATCGAGCGGTTTTCCAAGCTGAGAAAGTTAAGCGTGTTCCGAACCGCCGTAACGGACGCGGGCCTGACGTCGATCGAGAAACTTCCGTCCCTGGAGATATTCGTTTTCGGACAATCGAAGGTGTCAGAGGCAGGATCGAAAGCACTTCAGGTGAAGATGCCGAAGCTGAAATTTACGGAACAAACTTAATGCGTGTCGTTCGCCAGATCTCGATGTTGCTCCTGCCGTCTCTGCTCATGGCGGCATCCTTGGCCGCGCAGGATACGCGCGAGCCGATCGCCGGCTTCTGGAGCGGGACGGTCGCTCGAAACGGCTTGACGTGGCGCGTCGCTCTCAACGCCACGGTGGACTCGGGTGAGTTGAAAACCTCTGTCAGCTTTCTTGATCTTGATGTCCCGGATGTTCCCTTTCCGGTCAAGCGTACCGATCAGGGCTATCGTCTCGAGCGGCCGCAGCCGAGTGGGAACCCGATCGTGTTCGAGGGAGCCGTGAATGGCGACGCATTCGCCGGTAATTGGCAGGGCTTTGGAGTAGACGGAACCTTCGTTCTGAAACGCACGGCAAAACCCGAGCCTGCGTATCGAGAAGAAGAGGTCGTATTCGTAAACGGCGACGTCAAACTCTCAGGAACTCTAATGGTCCCGGTGGCGAAAGTCGTGAAGCACCCAGCTGTGGTCATCACACACGGAAGCATGCCGAACGAAAGGACGGCCTACCGGTCCGTCGGCCGCAACTTCGCCGACGCAGGTATCGCAGCCCTGATCTACGACAAGCGCGGGTCAGGCAAATCAACCGGAGATACAAACAGTGCAAGTATGGAAGATCTCGCTGGCGACGCGCTCGCAGGCTTACGTTTGCTCAAGGGCCGTGCAGAGATCGACGCGACAAAGATCGGTGCGATGGGTCACAGCCAGGGTGGATGGATCGCTCCCCTTGCAGCCTTCAGATCGCGCGACATCGCATTCGTCATCGCGACTGGCGTTGCTGCCGTCACACCGGCCGAGCAGAGCATCTACCACCGCGCCGGGGTAATGCGCGGTCTCGGGATATCCGATACAGAAATCGAACGGGCGAGCCAATTACGCCGCCGACTCTATGACCTCAATCGAAAGATAATCAACAACGAACCGTATCAGCGAGAGCGCGCAGCAATATCGCTGGAGTTGATCGCGAATAAGGACGCACGGTGGTTCGGGCCGGCGGAGTTGCCTCCCCAGCTCGCGGGCGACATCCCGCCGCTTGGTGCTCTGGAGCTTTTGTTTTTCGACCCCGCGTTTGTCTGGAAGAAATTAAGGCTTCCCGTATTGATCGTTTGGGGCGACCAGGACACCGTTGTGCCAGTCGAGAAAAGCCGCGAGATCATCCGGCGGCTGCAGGCCGGGGCGCGCAACAAACAGCTAACTGTGAAAATCCTGCCGCGCGTTGACCACGGCAACAACCTCGTTCGAAAAGGTGGAGATTGGGACTTTCCCCGCGTCGAGGCCGAATACTTTCGGACGATGATCCAGTGGGCCAAAAAGACCGTTACCTAAGCTATCTCAGGAGAATTATGGAAAAAATCGTTTGTATCACAATGTTTTCGATGATCTTTGCCGTCGCCACTTTCGGCCAGGCGGTTGACGACAAGAAAGCCGCGCTTGGTGTCGTCAACGAGCTCTTCACTCAGATGCGTGCCGCGAGCGCAGCAGGAATACTCGCGACCGGGACTCCCGAGAATCAACTCGTGGCGATTCGAAAGCTGAAGGACGGCAAGACCCGGATCGATGTCATCAACGGCGAAGCGTTTACCAAATTCTTTACGAAAGCGGATGCAGTCGAAGAGGTGATGTACGCGCCGAACGTAGAGATCTCGGGCGACTGGGCGATGGTCTGGGGCCGATACGTATTCTTTGTCGGCGATAAGCTTTCGCATTGCGGGATCAATCAATTCAACCTGGTCCGCACCGATGCCGGATGGAAGATCGCCAACGGCGCGTCGACCATCAACCCCGCCGACTGCAACGACAAAGAAAAAGCCATGAAGTCGTCACTGCCGAAGCCAGCCGGGCAATAGAGAAATGAAAGGACTCGCGACAGCTATTTCATCTATGCGGCTTTGCGGGAAATCCATCTTCTAATGTGCCGAGAGCCAAGAGTTGCCGCAAAGACGCAAAGTTGAAAATACTCCGCTGAACATCTTTATGCTCACTCTCCCCGAAAAAGCATGATGAACAAAACTTTCGCAAAACTAACATTCCTTCTCTTACTTACCGTCGTACCGGCCGCGCTTGCTCAGCGACCGGTCGCCGTGACCGGCACCGCAGTACTAAAAAAGGAACTGCAGGCGAAGCTCGACGAGTGGCACGCGGCCGGAAAGTTCCCCGGCGCAACTATCGGGGTTGCTCTCGCAAACGGTGGGTCGTTCGGTCTAGCAGTTGGCTATTCGGATCGCGATGCAAAGACTGCGATGAAACCGGACGATCGAATGCTTGCCGGAAGCGTCGGAAAAACCTTTGCCCTCGCTACGGCACTGCAGTTAGTCTCAGAAGGTAAGCTCGGTCTAGATGACAAGATCGAGAAATATTTTGGCAAAGAATTATGGTTCGAACGCCTGCCGAATGCGCGCGACATAACCGTCCGTCAGTTGATGAATCACACCAGCGGTCTGGTCCGGTACGAGTTTAAAGAAACTTTCACGAAGGACCTCGCGGCGAACCCGATGAAGACTTGGACGCCTGAAGAACGGATCACATATCTGCTGGGCGAAAAACCCGCGTTCGCAGCGGGCAAGGGCTGGGACTACTCCGATACGAACTACATCGTGCTTGGGATGATAATCGAGAAAGTCACAGGCAAAAAGTTCTTCGATGCAGCGAACCGACGCGTTATCAAACCGCTGAAATTGAAAGATACTATCCCGCAGGACGGGCCGGTCATGAAAGGTGTCATACAAGGTTACGCCGGACCGAATAATCCGTTCGGGAAGAATGACGCGATGATCGTGGACGGAAAGTTCGTAGTCAATCCGCAGCTCGAATGGACCGGCGGCGGCTACGCGTCGACATCCGAAGATCTCGCTCGCTGGGCTAAAATGATGTACGAGGGGAAAGCGTTCGATGCTTTACTCCTGCCCCAGATGCTGGACGGCGTCGCTGCTCCGATGCTCGGGCGCGAAACTAAATACGGACTTGGTGTCATAATTCGACAAACACAAGCGGGAACGTCATACGGGCACAGCGGATTTTTTCCCGGCTACATCACCGATATGATGTACTTTCCCGAGCATAAGATCGCGATCGCCGTACAAGTTAACACGAGCGCACCAGGTAGCCTGGGCAAACCGCTCGGCCGCATTCTTGTCGAGATCCTTCAAGCCGTCAGGGAGTAGTCTATGAAATTTCTGACCCTCTTCTTTTTGATAGTCCTATTTAGTTCCACCTCTCCCGGCCAGACCGTCACGCAAGACGCATATCAGAAAGCGAGGGATATTCTCGATCGTTCGGTAGACGCTTTCGGTGATGTTCGTCGAGTTCAAGGATTTCGTGTTCGTTATGGAAACGCCGGGGGGCGACGCCGTATCTAACCGGGCTATCGAATCAATCAAAAAAACAATTCCCGGGACACCGATCAAATATGTTTCGGTGACCAATCACCACGACGACCACGCGGGCGGTCTTCGGCGTTACATTGCCGAAGGTGCCACGCTGATCGCGGCACCGGGTGAACGTGCATTTTTTGAGCGGGTTGCGAAAAGTAAATTTACCATCGATCCCGATGCTCTTACTCTCAATCCTCAGCCGCTTAGGATCGAGGTCATTGAGAAAGGACGTCGCGTCATTAGTGATGGCACAACTACGGTCGAGATCATCGACATCGGCAGTGGACCGCATGCCGAGGAAATGCTCGTCGCTTATCTGCCGAACGAGAAGATCCTTTTTCAAGGTGATCTTCTAAACCGTCCTGCGAACGGTGACTACCCGATCGCGAACGAAACGTCGAGCCACTTTCTGCGTTGGATCGAATCGCAGAAACTTGCGGTCGACTGGATAGTACCCGTGCATGGCACGATCACGACGATGGACGAATTGCGGAAAGCGGTGGCAGAAATGGGCACTGGCAAGAAATGAGTAAGGCGCTCATTCGTGGTTGGCAAGGTCCGATGATTCGTCGGGCCATTCCGCGCTACAATGTCGGGACCCAGTTCTAACCGGAGGCTTTCCAAATATGAAGAGAATAATCGTGGCACTTGTTGTCGTTTTTTCAGTAGCGAATGCTTATGCGGCGCCGGATCTGAGTCGCGAGATCGATGCGGCCACCGCTAAGATCACTCCCAAGCTGATCGAGTGGCGCCGGCATCTTCATCAATATCCGGAGCTCGGGAATCGAGAGGTGAAAACGGCGAAGTATGTCGAGGACCATCTACGAAAACTCGGCATGGAAGTGCGGACTGGGATCGCGAAAACTGGTGTCGTCGGGATCTTAAAGGGAAGCCAGCCGGGTCCGGTGATCGGATTGCGGGCCGATATGGACGGCCTTCCGGTGACGGAGCGCAACTCACTACCGTATGCGTCAAAAGAGACCGCCGAATATAACGGCCAGCGGTTGGGCGTGATGCACGCGTGCGGACATGACACCCACGTCGCCATGTTGATGGGCGCGGCCGAGGTGCTCGCGGGGATGAAGGACAAGCTAAAGGGAACCGTTGTCTTCATCTTTCAACCTGCTGAGGAAGGTGCTCCGGTCGGCGAGGAAGGAGGGGCGCCGTTGATGGTGAAAGAAGGCGTGATGGACAACCCGAAAATAGACGCGATCTTCGGCATCCACATTAATTCGCAAACCGAGGCTGGCACGATCAAGTACAAAAGCGGTGCCGTGATGGCAGCGGCAGACTGGTTCACGATCAAGGTCAAGGGCCGTCAGACACATGGTGCATATCCGTGGCTCGGCACCGACCCTATCGCCGTCGCGTCACAGATCT
>JBKJOR010000288.1:0-4374 GCA_046595575.1 Pyrinomonadaceae bacterium
GCCGCCTGCCTCTTCGATCAACAATTTCCCCGCGGCGACGTCCCACGGGTTCAGGCCCTCTTCGCAGAACCCATCAAAACGGCCGCAGGCAACATAGGCCATATCGATCGCCGCCGATCCGTCGCGACGAACGCCTCTGGATCTCATCAGAAAATCTGTGAGATGGCGCGCAAAATTCTCTTTTTGTTTGACGTCATACGGAAACCCCGTGACGATCAGTGAGTCGCCGAGTTTCTCCGCCGATGAAACGCGAATCGGCTTGCCATTGAGCGTCGCACCACGCCCACGCTCGGCCGCAAACAGCTCGTCGCGGGTGGGATCGAACGTTACGCCGATCACGATCTCACCTTCGTGCTCGAGCGCGATCGTCACACAAAAGCACGGATACCCGTGTGCGTAATTCGTCGTCCCATCAAGCGGATCGATTATCCACTTCCACGACGTATCGCCGCCGATCACGACCGCTTCCCCGGATTCCTCGGCGAGGATCGAGTGCTTCGGATAGTGCGACTTGATGCGTTCGATGATGCGAGCTTCCGAAGCGAGATCGGCCTCGGTCACAAGATTGATGTCACCTTTTTTCGTGACGGTTGTTATCCGACCGAATTTCTCGAGCAGAATTTGTCCGGCCTCACGGGCGGTCTCAATAGCAAAATTTAGCATAGGGGAGTTTACCGCAGAGACGCGGAGACGCAGAGAAAGCCATTCACTTCTCCTCTCCGTCTCAGAGTCTCGGCGGTTTAAATCATTTCATTATCGCGAGAATTTCGGTTTGGTGCGGAGCAGTTATCACCGCGTCCTTCTCGGTCAGATACACGTCGATCTCAGATCTGACGCCGAACTTTCCTGCCAGATAAATTCCAGGTTCGATCGAGAAGGCCGTCCGCGGAATCAGACGTCGCGAATCGCGGGTTTCGAGGTTGTCGATGTTCGCACCGTTGCCGTGACCTTCTTCTCCGATAGAGTGCCCAGTCCGATGAAGAAACTGGTCTGCATAACCTGCTTTGCGGATGACACCGCGCGAGACGTCGTCTACATCGGTTCCACGAATCGACCGGCCATTCCGGAAAGATGTCTTCACAAAATTGAATGCGGTCTGCTGTGCTTCGTAGACGATATTCCAGATTTTCACATACTCTTCCGGGACGCTTTCTCCGACATATCCCATCCACGTTAGATCGACGGCGGGTGCTCGCGGTTTATCCATTCTCGAAACCGCATCGATGAGAACGAGATCGCCGCGTTTGATCGGCGAGTTTCGCGTCGCAGTCGGAAAATAATGCGGCGATGCGGCGTTAGCGTTCACCGCGACGATCATCGGTGACGAACGCATACCGACATCGGTGTATCGCTTCATCATGAACTGCTGCACATCTATCTCCGTCGTCGGTTCGTTCGCGAGCATGCGGCGCTTGATCTCGGCGAAGGTCTCGAGAATGATCTGCTGCATCTTGACTGCGCCTTCCTTGTGAATCGCAAGCTGTTCATCCGTCCAGACCGCCTCGAACTGCTGAACGAGATCGGCACTCGATGCGATAGTCACCCCGAGAGTCCGGATCATCTCGATCGTGCCGGCGTCGACGCGAGAGATATACGGGATGTCGTTATTCGGTGAGTATTGCATCGCGATGCGCAGCGGCTTTTTCGCCCCCATCGCAGCTTTGACCTGCGACCTGAGGAGCGACCATTCGCGATAGATTAGCTTCTTGCCCGGTAGAACATCGAGTTGATCGGGCTCGATCGCGTGAACGACCTTGACCGGTTCGCCCTTCGCTGGAATGTAATAGAACCATCGACGCGAGCCACTGAGACGTTCTGTTTTTAAGATCCGGGGCGTCAGGATGTCGCTACCCCGAAAATCATAAAACAGCCAGCCGTCGAGTTTTTCTTTTTGGAGGGCGGTTTGTATCTCGGCAATACGAGCGGCTCGCTCGTCCTGTGCAGGTGAGTCGAATGCGAATGAAAGGACGAGCAAAGCTAGTGTCAGTAGTTTCATATTTGGAACGCCGGCATCCTGCCGGCAACGCCGCGGTTTTCGCAGTGTCAAACGCTTACGATCCGCTCACGCGTTGATCGGACTTCACGCCGGCAGGATGCCGGCGGTCCGAGTAGCTTTTCATTTCGGTGTTGGAGACCCAGCCGAGGCCTGGCCCTTATTGAAGTGGGTTTCGGCGAGTTCCAGGAACTCCTCGACCTGCGTATCCCAATATGTCCAGTTATGTGATCCCGGCCGCTGGCGATATTCGTGCGGAATCTTTTTCTCCAAAAGCAAGGCCACAAACTCACGGTTATTCTGAAAAAGAAAATCCTCTGTCCCGCAATCAAGATAGACAAACGGAAGCGTCGAGATCTTCTCGGGCGTCACGCCGCGAACCGCCTCAAATAGATCGTTTACCTTTCGCGTCTCGCTCCCCACAGGACCAAATATCCCATCTATCGATCGCCCTATCGCCCCGGGTGTCTGCTTCACGGTGAGCGACGCGGCGCCCAAAGCTCCGCTGAACGATCCCGAGAGAACGAACATGCCCGGATACTTCATCCCGAACTTGATCGCGCCGTATCCGCCCATCGAAAGGCCGGCAATCGCACGCTGTTCTCGAACTGCCTTAGTTCGAAACTTCCTATCGATCTCCGGGATAAGTTCGTTGACGATGTAGCTCTCGTACTTGTCTTTCGGCACCAACGCGCTATCGGTGTACCAGCCGTTGTCACCTTCGGGTGTGACGATCAGTATTTTTTGCGCGGCCGCATACTCTGCGATCTTTGTTTTATCCGTCCAGTTATTGAAATGTCCGGTCAGACCGTGGAGCAGGTATAGGACGGGATATCTTTCTGTAGAGTTCGCGTAACCGACGGGCACGATTATTCGATACGGCATGTCTCGGCCCATCAGCCGGCTGATCAGCTTTTCGTCGCGGACGGAGACTGGGGCTTGAGGCGATGAAGCTGTTTGAGCGCCGATGCCGACCGCGAAAAGCAGGATCGATACCGCGCATAGGATGAATGAATTACCGATCCTGGATCCGTGCAATCGCATTGGCGTCACCCGAACAACTTACCAAACCAACCGTTCCCAGCTTCATCTTTCGCGGCGATCTGTGCGAGTTCGCCCGCATCGAGCCAGACGCCAGTGCACTTATCGCAGACGTCGATCTTTATACTTTCATACTCGGTTTCGTGAAGCATTCCGTCACACTTCGGACATTTGAGCTCTAGGCTCTTCGTGCTTTCCGCCGCGAGCTTCGCCCGCATCTTTTCGAGCAGTTCTTGTTCACGTTGACGAAAATATTGGTTCTCAAGCGCCTGCCCGCGATCTTCGAGATCAATCGGCATAAAAGTTGTATCTCCCCTCTATTTTTCTGACTTAATCGATACTGAAGAAGTTACCAAAACAGTAGGAAAGTTGATAGTTGGTAGTTGGTAGTTGAATCCGGTCAGCGAAGGATTTCTTCACTATCAATTCCAATTATCAACTATTAACTTTTGCTTACGCTTCGGTCTTGTGGATCGAGCGCATGCGGTTGCGGGCTTTCTTGGATCGGCGGATCGTGTTGCGGCGTTTCAAGCTGCTTTCCGCCCATTCGGATACTTGCTTTAACGGATGCCACTCAAAGCTCTCCTGCGGGAGTACTTCGCTCGACGCATCGCGCAGCTTCAGGGTGCTGAAGGCGACGAAGAATATCACAAAATTGAATATCACGCCGATGGTCATCACCAGCCAACCTGGTGCAAGGCCGACCGTTGCCCGTTTCTCAAACACATCCCAAAACATCCTACGTTCTTCGAGGGTGTCGGCGGGAATTGGATATGGGTGAATGTAGATCTTCAGCGCCCACGAAAGTGCGAGCAGTATGAATATCCAAAGGTAATTTGCGCGAAGGCGGCGGCCAAGCCCTTCCCAAACGCTGATCGTAAAATGCGGCGAGATAAGATCTGCCGAAATATGTTCCGCCCATTCTTTGTCCGGGGCGATCGTCCGGTGCGAGAGCATTGGTGCGAAGTATCCAGTCTCAAGAATCCTCACCCGGTTCGCCCAGACTTCGTAGTAGCGATATCTACGAGCTTCCATGAATAGGAAAATTGAGACGAGGATCGAGTTGATCGGGATCGCGAAATGCGGATTGTCCGCAGAACTGAACACGAACGACAGCGTTGCACCGCCGGTTATGACGGCCCAGTTCGTTGTGGCATCAAGACGGTTGCGCCAAATATTCGATCGTTGTATCTCGCCCCGATAAAAGTGCACCATCGCCGTGTTAAACTCGGCAGGTGCTAACTTTTGGGGAATAGTTAAGGGTGTGGTTCGCGGTTTTTGATTACGCTTATGGACCGCCTCGGCGAATGCCCGGAAGGATTCTGGTACGTTCGTTATGT
>JBKJOR010000300.1:0-5444 GCA_046595575.1 Pyrinomonadaceae bacterium
GTAACGTTCAGGAGATAGCCGTGATCTCCGCTCTGGATGTGCCGACGATCTACGAAGTTCCGCTCGCATTTCACGAGCAAGGACTCGACGAACTTGTAATTAACGACCTGAACCTCAAAGAACAATTTCCACATGTCGACCTGAAGAATTGGCGCGAACTGGTCGCGACGATCAAGGACCCAAGCGCCGGTAACGTAAAGATCGCGATCGTCGGTAAGTACGTCGAGTTGGAGGATTCTTACAAGTCTCTGCGTGAGGCATTGACGCACGCTGGTGTTGCTAATGACTTGCGGGTGAACGTCACATGGATCGAATCCGAAAACCTAATGAATGATGGCTACGAAGCCGAACTGCAGGACTACGATGCAATACTCGTCCCGGGCGGTTTTGGTAAACGCGGCATCGGCGGCATGCTTCGGGCGATCAAGTACGCTCGGAAATCGGGTACTCCTTATTTCGGCATCTGTCTTGGAATGCAGACCGCGTGTATTGAGTTTGCCCGCGACGTATGCGGTTTGCGAGACGCAGATTCGACGGAATTCAATGAAGAGACACCGTTCCCGATAATATTCAAGCTACGCGATCTTATTGGCGTCGAAGAGTACGGCGGCACTATGCGTCTCGGTGAATACATTTGCGATCTTGCTGACGGCTCGCTTGCGCGGGATGTTTATCACGATGCGAAACAGATCGGTGAGCGCCATCGCCACCGATACGAATTCAATCCAGAGTTTCGAAATGTCCTTGAAAAAGAAGGACTCGTCTTCAGCGGGATCTCGCCTGATGGCAAGTTCGTAGAGATGATCGAACTTCCGCGCGAACAGCACCCGTTCTTCATCGCGTGCCAGTTCCATCCGGAATATAAGTCGAAGCCTCTCGCTGCCCACCCGCTATTTACGTCGTTCGTGAAAGCCGCTTGGGAAAATCGGTTAAAGAGCGAGAACCTCGAGCACGATGTCAGAAGTGACAAAGGTGTCGAGATGCCCGAGCGTTCAGAGATTAGATCGGAAGAGTAAAGGCAGATCGGAGTATGAATCCTTTTGCCGTCTTCTTTGGCTGCCTAATAGGGCTTTTGGTGATCGCTGTCGTAAGCTTTGAGTTATTGCTGTGTCGACTTTATACGGATCATCGAGCGGAGTGGGTTCGCCTTGATTCCCCGTTTACCAGTTGCAATCCAGGTCTGGTAGGTTTTTTTTCTGGGTCCTTTGCGAGATGGAGACTCTCACCCCAAATATTTTTCAAAAAGCCATCCTGGGTTAGAGGGGACTCGATTGCGAAGATCATTTACGAGGTTTTGCGGTGGTCGACCGTCTTAATGTTAGGAGGATTCCTCGGTTTCGTAGTTGTCGCTCTGGTATTATCGTAACCAAATATGACGATGTCCTCGTTCGGTATTGGCGATGTTCACTTTGGCGGAGGCGAGGTCAGTTTCATCCTCGGCCCGTGCGTCGTTGAGTCCGCACAGCACGCGCTATTCATGGCGCAGGAGATCAACGATATCTGTAAGAATGTCGGCGTCGGCTTTGTTTACAAGTCCTCGTTCGACAAGGCGAACCGCAGTTCGGTCGAGAGCTTTCGCGGGGCGGGAATGGAGTTCGGCTTAGAGGTGCTCGCACGGGTGAAGGCCGAGATCGGCGTGCCCGTAATAACTGATATTCACGAGCCTTGGCAGGTCGAGAAGACCGCCGAGGTTGCGGACATTCTGCAGATACCCGCTTTTCTCTGCCGGCAGACAGATCTGCTGGTTGAAGCCGCGAGGTCCGGGAAGGCAGTCAACGTAAAGAAGGGACAATTTCTTGCGCCCTGGGATGCGAAGAATATAGTCGACAAGCTTCAGTCTGCAGGCTGCGAGAAGATTCTTTTAACCGAGCGCGGTGCAAGCTTTGGATACAACAATCTCGTCGTTGACCTCCGTTCATTTCCAATAATGCGCTCTTTCGGCGTACCCGTGGTATTCGACGTTACACACAGTCTTCAGCTTCCGGGCGGGTTAGGAAAAGCAACGGGGGGACAAGCCGAATACATCGAACACTTCGCACGAGCGGGTGTAGCATGCGGGGTTGATGCGGTTTTTATGGAGGTGCACGACGATCCAGCGAAAGCCCCGAGCGACGGTCCTAATCAACTACCGCTGTTACGGCTAGAGGGACTGCTCCGAAAACTAAAACAGATCCACGAACTTGTTAATGAGAATCACCCAAATGCGACAGCTTCGGAATCCGGAGCGTAACAAACTAATTTTGTTTCTACCTGCTCTCTGCCTGGCATTTTTTTCGGGCGCAGTTTTTGCGCAGGACGACGGGCGCGTTTCAGCAACGTGGCAGGTCGTGAAGTATGACATTAGCGGCTCGCTTCCGCAGGCTGATACCGACAGGAATCTAACTGCGAAAGCCAAGCTCGATCTTAAGAATGTGTCGGCCCGACCGGCATCAACAATTACGCTTCGGATGACCCCCAGTGCGGAGATCTCGGTCATTAGCGTGAATGGTTCGGCGGCCGAGTTTACGAAGGGCGAAGAGAAGATTGGTGCAGGAGCCCTACAGCGAATCACAGTTCGTGTAGCCCCGGTTCCCGCTGGGGGCTTGGTAACGGCGGTCGTTGATTACAAGCTAAACATAAAAGAAAACTCGGGGCTCAGCTCGATGTCGACGTCCGCGTCGCAATTCCTACCTTTATCGTACTGGTACCCGACGCCAAACAGTTGGTACTTCGCACGAGGAGCGGATTACGCTCCGTTTCGTATTGCAATAAGTGCACCTGGCCAGACCATCGTTTCATCCGGGGCGGAGGCCGCGGTATCGTTTGAGCAGAAAATGGTCGGCCAGCCTTTCTTTGCTTCTGGTGTTTGGGACACAGTAACGGCGAGCGGCATTTCTGTGCTTTCCCCGAAAGGCTCGAAGCCTGAGGAACAGAAGATCGCAAACGACCTCGCCGTGTACGCATCCGAAGCGAGAACATTTGTAGCAGGGATATTGGGACCGGCTCCCGACGTGCCGATCCGGCTCGTTTCGGTTCGCCGAGCCGGAGGTTTTACAGGTGGAGGTACGATACTCATCGACGACAGTGTTTTCCGGCGTGGCCGGCTCGATTCCCAGACGGCCATGGCGATCGCCGATTCGGTTGCCAAGATCTGGTTGGGAAGCTCGGTGACGTTAACCGGTGACGGAAGCGGAGTGATTCGCGAGGGGTTGTCGAAGTATATTGCGACTCATTTCCTCGAGAGCAAATTTGGAAAGGACATCGCTGAGACAGAGCGACAGCGTCAGCGCGTAGCTTACGCCTCCGTGTCTCGCCGCGACGCTCCGCTCACGGTTGTATCACCGATCGACGATTACTACTATCCTGAGGTCGCGAACAAGGGGGCGATGGCGTGGCGGATACTTGCTCGAAAGGTCGGGAGCGACGAGTTCTACAAGGGACTAAGATCGGCAACCCAGGACGGCACGGTTTCTCTATCAGAAGTTCGGACACAATTCCCAGGAGAAAAAGCGCTGCTTGACCATCTTTTTGATCAGGTAACTCAAACGAATCTACTTGCCGGTTTGCCACAGGTAGCCGGCAGTGACACGCGGGTCGCTTTGCGAAATGACGGACCGGTCGACGTCACGGTGGGCGTCTCGGTCTGGATGGCGAACGGCGAGCGTCTCTCTTCCCCGACGACTATTCGAGCGAAGAGCTTTGGTCAAGTCACATTCAAAACCCCCAGCAAAGTTACCCGTGTGGAGGTCGACCCGGATAAGCTTTATCCACAGACCGACTATTCCGACGACGTAGCGCCGCGCGAGGTGATTGAAAGCGACCTCCTGCTTGCGGTCAAACGATTGTTTGATAAGCAGGAATTTGCAAACGCGGAGACAACGGCGCGCACCGTGCTTCGCGATGCTCCACGCTTTGACGATGTCAGGGTGCTGCTTGCACGAACCCTGCTTGCCCTTGGCCGAACCGCAGATGCAGAGCGCGAGTTCCGGACCGTTCTTGATGAGAAGCTGCCGTCCTCGCGAAGTATCGCGTGGGCTAACGTCGGACTGGCGGATATTGCGTTGAGAAACAACCAGTCAGCGCAAGCGATTGGATTTGCAGTCAAGGCGATTGAAGCGGATGGCGAGTACGGAGCAAGTCTTGCAGCGCGTGGGATCAGGAATCGCGTGAACAATGCTTCCACCACGGATGAAAACGTCCGGACATTCTTTACTGCATTTGATAGGGCAGCGGTAGCGAATCGTAAGGCAGATCTGGAGGCGATGGCAGTTCCTGGAGAAGTTGGACGCTTTGTAAGCGGCCTGTCGGGTCAGGTATCGGAGTGGAAAACACAGTTGCAGCACGTAGACCGGATCGATGCCAATAACGTTTGGGCAGAAGCCACACTTACCATCCGTTTGCTAAACCGTGAGATCGAGAACGGCACGGCCGTTTACCGTTTGACCAGGGCCGGGGGTGGATGGAAGCTTAGTTCAGTGGATATATTTGAGGTCAGGTAATTTGAGAATCACTTTGCTCTTGATGGATTGTGACGGAGTTCTTACGGACGGCCGTCTTTATTTTTCTTCGCAAGGCGAAGAGTTGAAAGTTTTCAACGTTCGCGACGGGCAAGGAATTATTTTGTGGCACAAAGCGGGATTCAAGTCTGGGATTATTTCGGGCCGTGGTGCGGGCGAGATCATTCGGCAGAGGTCTGAAGAGTTGGGTATCGAATTCGTTCGCGTAAGCTCATCTAACAAGGTCAAAGATTTCGAAGAGATCGTCCTGTCGCTCGGGATCGAGCCGCACAACGTTGCGTATATCGGCGACGATGTAGGTGACATAGAGTTAATGAAGCGAGTCGGTTTTCCCGTCGCCGTTGCCGATGCGGTCGAAGAAACGAAAGCTGCAGCGGCGTACATCACAAAGGCTAAAGGCGGACGCGGCGCGGTTCGAGAAGTCGTCGAATTGTTGCTTGCGGGTTCTTAAGAAGGATATTGCTAGCGTGTTGAAATCGTGTCAGGATGTCCGCGTACATCAGCGGGCGTAACTCAATGGTAGAGTGTCAGCTTCCCAAGCTGAAAGTTGCGAGTTCAATCCTCGTCGCCCGCTCCAACGTCGTGAAGCCGACAAACTACTTTGAGAGACTTGGTAGTAGTTCCAAGTCGTTCTCCTCCAGATTGTTTTCCTTAAATCGGATTGGCAACTCTGAGATATCCGCTTCATCCTATGCGGCTCGATGTGATCGTGTGTTGTTTATTTTGAACTGGAATGTTTGGTCTAGCTAGTGTGAGCACATCTTCGCGGGTCGCCTTGACAAAGACTGGTCCGAAATAGAGAATACCTATTCGCCTCTCCGGGAATTGAAACAACAAGAAAGAAAAGTTCTTCAATTTTCGAAGTGTGCTTGACAACGAAATTCGCTTCTGTATAATCAGGAGTTTCGCTCACGAAAAGGTGGCGAAGTAAAAGAAGTTGATATTTGA
>JBKJOR010000312.1:0-3429 GCA_046595575.1 Pyrinomonadaceae bacterium
CTGCGCATCGTTACCTCCATGACCGAGGGAATACGCAGCAGCCGAAAACAATTGGCCGATGCGAAACCCGCGGTCGACGCGATTGACAGACACGTTGCGGAAGATCCAATAGACAGCGACCATCAGAAAAAACCCGATTGTCATACCGATCAGCGGCGAAAGGACAATGAACGTGAGAGTTTTTATCCAACCCGACGCCTTTAGGACCGTCTCTGCCCCGTTGAATCCGAAGTGCCAAATGTAAGAAGTGATAGCAGAACCCGCGTAAGCACCGACGAGTGCGTGCGAGCTCGAGGTAGGGAGGCCAAGGTACCAAGTGATCAGATTCCAGATGGTCGCTCCGACAACGCCGGCGAGAAGTACGAAGAGTTGGTCATTTCCGGGAATGACAGAGATGTTGATCATGTCACCGCCGATCGTCTTCGCGACGGCCGTACCGAAGATGACAAACGCGATAAAATTAAAAAACGCTGCCCACGCAACTGCTACGCCCGGACTTAGAACCCGGGTAGCAACAACGGTCGCAATCGAATTCGCCGCGTCGTGAAAACCATTCACGTAATCGAAAACAAGTGCGATGAAGATGATCAGCACGACCAGGCTGAATGCTGCGGTTTGTCCTTCCATGAGCGTCCAGTTGATAGTTTATGGTTGACAGTTGACAGTAGAAAACTAAGATTTCCTCGACTTCGACGTCCGGATCGACGCGATTAAAATCCGCTGAATTTGCTGACAATCTTCTATCAGCGAATCCGCGATCACTTCCTCGAGGGTCTTACTATCGCGCAAAAGCCTCAACCAATAACATGTTTCCACCGCTTCCTTCAAAGCGATCGAGAGCTTGTGAATGAAGTCCTTCCGGGATTCGCCTTGATTCGCTTCCTCCACGTTCGCCCCAATAGAAGTACCCGAACGTAAAACCTGCCTTGAAATTACGAACTCGCGCTTATTCTCCAAATGATTCGAAAGATGAACCATTCGAATCGCGAAGTCATAAGTTTTTGTCCTCAGCACGCTTTCTGACATGGGAGTAATCAGGAGCCACTAACGATTTACTATCAACTATAAACTATCCGCTATCCACCGCCGGTTAGTTATGCTTCAGCACTATACTCTCGATGATATTCGCGACGCTCTCGCAACGGTCCGTCGCATTTTCCAAGATCTCGTAAAACTCTTTCCACTTGATGACCTCTATCGGGTTGCTCTCTTCCTTGAAAAGCTGTCCGATGGCGCGGAAGTAAACCTCGTCGGCCTCATTCTCCAGACGATGGATTTCTCGGAACCGCTCGTTGATGTCGTTCGGCCGGCTTAACACGGAAACCGCCGCTTTGATCTCTCCACCGAGATCGCGAATGATCCGGGCGAGTTGGCGCGAATGCTGGTTCTGCTCGCGAATCCCATACATAACAACGGCCCGAACGCCGGCGTCGATGTAATCGCAGATGTCGTCGAGTGCGACGGCGAGAGTGTAGATGTCCTCGCGGTCAAAGGGCGTGATGAACGATTTGTTCAGCTTGTTGGTGATCTGGTGCGCAAGATCGTCACATCCGTGTTCGATGTCCTTGATCCTGGTTCGATACGAGTTCAGATCCGGATCGGGATCATCGAGCATCTCTGTAAGGATCGCCGCTGCCTCCTCGATCTTCACCGCCATCTTTGTGAACAGATCGAAGTAAACGTCTTCACGCGGCAGTAAGCTAAATGCCATAGTCCTAAGTCTCCGCTGTCTTTTGAGTGAGTAAAGGATAGCGAAGGCATTAGGCCTTGTCTACGACGAATGGAATTTATTGGCTGTCTTTGACGGGAAAGCTGTGTTTGATAAAGGCGGCTTCGCGAAGATAGACATTCAGCTCGCAGATATCCTTTACGTAATCACCAATGCGTTCGAGGTGTTTCGCTACGAAAAGGAGATGTGCGGCCCCGGTTGTTGCAGCCGGATTGTCGATCATCATCTGCAGTAATTCGCCGAAAACGCGACGATATGCGTCGTCGATCAACTTATCGCGCTCGATTATTTCACGCGAAAGATCTGAATCCTCGCTCGTGAATGCATCGAGTGCCGAACGAAGCATCTCGGCCGCGGTTTGCGCCATGATCGAAAAGTCTACGTAGCTCTTCGTGTGAATGTCGTCATTCAGGATCAGAGCGGCACCGGCGATACTGCCGGCGTGATCGGCGATCCGCTCGAGTATCGGCGTGATCTTTGCGACCGAGATCACGAACCTAAGATCGTGTGCCGCCGGATGCTGGAGCGCTATGATCTCGATGCTCAGACGATCGATCTCGAGCTCCATTTGATCGATGATCTTGTCTTCTTCGAGAACCTGTTTTGCAAGCTCGCTGTCACGCTCGACAAGAGACCGCATCGCACGATGCACGGCCGCTTCGGTCGCTCCGCCAAGCAGGAGGATCTTGTCACGCAGGTGGTCTAATTGTTCGTCAATGATCCGATGATCCATCTTTTTTATACTAACACGCGTTCGCAATTGCAGAGTGCGGAGTGCGGATTGCGGACTGCGGAATTCGAGCTGTCGCGGAGAGCGATAATTTCATCTTTACGTCGAACGCGGCCGGCAAGAACTCCGCATTCCGCACTCCGCATTCCACACTCGGCTAACCAAACCTTCCTGTGATGTAGTCCTCAGTGAGTTTCTCGTCCGGGTTCTGAAACATTTTCTGCGTCGAATTAAATTCGATAAGCTTTCCGAGCATGAAGAAAGCGGTCCGGTCCGAAACGCGCGCCGCCTGCTGCATGTTATGAGTGACGATAACGATCGTGTACTTGCGTTTCAGTTCGACGACGAGCTCTTCGATTTTTTGAGTCGCGATCGGATCTAGCGCCGAAGCAGGCTCGTCCATCAGGATCACTTCAGGCTGGACAGCCAACGCCCGTGCAATGCACAAACGTTGTTGCTGACCACCCGATAACCCGAACGCTGACATATTCAGCCGATCCTTTACCTCCTCCCAAAGCACTGCGTCGTGCAGCGCTTTCTCGACACGTTCTTGCAGATCCGCCTTGTTCGAATGAATACCGTTGATCTTTATGCCGTACGCGACATTCTCGAAGATCGACTTTGGGAATGGATTGGATTTCTGGAATACCATTCCGACCTTCCGTCGCAGGGCCACAACGTCCGTGCCGGGAGCGTAGATGTTCTCACCGTCGATCAGGACATCGCCCTCGACTCGGGCGATCGGTATCGTATCGTTCATCCGGTTGAGCGTTCGAAGAAACGTGGATTTTCCGCAGCCCGACGGTCCGATAAACGCGATGACTTGGCGCTCGGGTATCTCCAAGGTGATATCGAAAAGCGCCTGCGCCTTTGCGTAATAAAAATTCAAATTTGAAATACTGATCTTGCTTTGAAACGATGTATGACGTGCTGTTGGCCGCTCACGACGGACTATCGGTCCCTCTTACCA
>JBKJOR010000363.1:0-4449 GCA_046595575.1 Pyrinomonadaceae bacterium
AGAGCTGCTTCGGTCAGCCAGACGATCAGCCATCCGCGCATGGAGATCTGCTGCGATGCAATGTATGCTGCGACGACCGCCGTCACACCCATAAGCATTCCGCCGTAACCGGGCACCGCCGTGAAGTGCGTCGAACGCTCCATCGTTTCGCGTATGAAGCGAAGGTTATCGCTCGCACGGTCACTAAGTCGGACCGGTTCGTTCGTTTCGCTGCTCTTGATCGCCTGAAGTTTTCCCATCTCAGGTGCGAAGATACTCCAAGTTGTTACGTCTGTCAAGAACTTTGTAGTATAAAGTGCTATGGGTTCAGCGTGAAGTTTCTCGCCGAAGTTCGGCAAGGAGTTGGCGAGAGCGGGCGCAGTCTGGTCGTGATGAGGGGGCAGTGAGGGGTTGAACGTTTTCAAGTTCTGTGAGGGCGTCGTTCTTTCGGCCCGAGCTGTAATAGAGCACCGCCAGGTTGGTCCCGAACTCGCACGCCGCAAATGGGAAATCAGTCTTCCCAACTCGCAGCAAGCTCTCGGCGTTTTGTATCTCTCCCCGTTTCTGGAATTCGATCGCTTGTTTCATCACAGCGGTCGGAGACGATAACGGCGTCCGTTCCCGTTCATAGGGAAATGAATCGGGCGCGTATGCTCGCGCGTCAGCGATACTCCATTTGTAATCGTTGATCCGGCGCAGCGTCGCCACGTCCTTCCGCGACGTCGCGTGATTCTCAAATACTGTCAATCGATTGGCGGGCCGGAAGAAACGTTCGGAAATCGTGGCCCGGCGAAATGCGTCCTCCTCGGAGACCAGCGGGAGGGCGAGGTAGACGCCGAAGACCGTCAACCCCGCAGCAAATCCGAGAACAAATCTCCTCGGCTGTGTCGATATCCTCGAAACCAGATAGACAACCGCAGCCAGACCGAGAAAGAAAGGAACGAGCGTCCAACCAGACGACGGAGCTCCTGCAACATTGGCCAGAGTCGGAACATACCAACCCTCCTGAAGCAGCAGCGGGATCCAAAAGTCATTGTGCGGAGAGGTAAACTCCGGCGGTGCAAACGGGAACGTCAGGATCGGAATTGTGCAAAAGATCAGCGACATGCCGAAACCAACTCCCAACAGCAGGTTTGAATGCGGATTAAATTCGCAATTGAAAAAAGAGTCCAGGAGGAGCGGCACCACAATAACAAGATAGCGTGGACCAAAGGCCCATCCGCCATGCGCGGCGCCATGTCCGGCCATCACCAGAACTGTTAGCAGCACCGCTGCGACCTTAACTCGATGGCGAAGCGTAGCTCTCTCTTTGGATGTAAAGAAGCTCACAACCCCAAAGATCAACACCGGCGCGAAAAAGAACAGTCCGCGAGACGGTGAGAACAATAAGAGAAATAGGTTAGAGAGCGTGGGGAATCCGATACCGAAGACACCCGTGTTTGCGACCTCCGCCCACTCCGGAAAACTCTCGTACGCGTACGACATTGAAAACGGCGAACTAAAGAGAGAGTTGTTGTAGATCAGCAAGAGTATCGCGAACGGCGATCCGCCTAAAACGAAGTATCCCACTCGAGCCATGCGAACGCTTCGGTCCATGAAGAGCATCCCGATCGCGAAGATGCCGATGGGAAAAACGGCGGGAAACTCCGAGATCACCGCCAGGCCGGAAAGTGCTCCTGCGGAAAGGTATCGAAGACGCGATCCTCCGTCGGCGTCATACAAAAGGCGAAACGCTAAATAGACGGCGACTGCGACGAACACGTGAGAGAAAAACAAAAGACTGTAAATGAATAAGGGCGACGCGAACAAAAGCGCTGCCAAGCCGAATTCTCGGGCGTCGCGCTTGTACAGCCAGATCGCCAGGATCAGAAGTGGCAGAGACGAGATCGCAACCCGCATTACGAACCAAGTGATACGAATATTCGATGCATCAGGCGCCCCGACAAACAGTCGAGTGACCGCGTAAAAAGGTACCGCTGCGATCGCTGTTCCGGGAGCTTTGTTTGAATAAAGATTTGGGCCGACTCGAGAAGTGTCTACATTGGGCCCGATCAGCGGTTCGGTCCAAGCGATGTCGAACGATCCTTGTTCGACGATCGATGCGGCGGTCGCCCATCGTGTAAGTTCGTTCGCCGAGCTGCTGTGCGGAAACATCGGCAAAAGGTATATCGCGATTCCGATATAGATCGCGATCAGCAGCCAACGCTTATCTTTTACCATTCTTTTGAGCGGCAGCGTTTACGATCTCGCCGTAATTCTCCAGCGGAGACGCAGACGGTTCCGTGACCGAATAGGTCAGGCGTTTCCGTTGCATCAGAAAGTGTTTGCCGTTCCATTTGTAGAAGGTCCGCGTAAAGTAGGTCGGGCAGCAAAGCTGTTCCTCATCTCCTGTGATCTTACCCGTTTCGATTTCCCCCAGAAGGAATCGATCTTGGCCGTAAAGCTCGACAACCAACTCGCCGCCTTCCGCTCGCATATCCTTGAGGCCGCCGTCCGCGCGGTCACCTGTCCGAAAATTCCAGATCAACGTCGGAGCTCCGTCAGTCCACTCGTAGATATAAACCAACTGCGGAATAGCGTGCCCGGTCGTCTCGACTTTCAAGATAACGATAGCTTCGTCTTGCCCGTCGCCCGTTACGTCAAAATATTTCGTCGTGACGTACGACATTCCGATCCGCCGCGTTGCCCGAGCCTCGACCTTTTCCTCATCGGCCATATCCTCGTCGATGAACTTTGAGACAGGATCGACTCGTCCGTTCTCAAGCGTGAGGTCGGTGCCATCAGGATTCTGCCATCCGCGGGGCAAAGGATACGTAGAATTTTTGAAGTCGAATTTGGCGAGGGGCGACGACGTCTCTTTGTGACGATCGTCCACTAACTCCGCCTGCAGGTTCGGAATGTCGGGCGACGACGCGACCGACGGTTTCCCGACCGGCAACGCCGCCGGTTCTGCTACGGTTCTCTCCGGCTCGGCCTCCGCCGAGCGTTGACACGCGGACGCAAACAAAAGAACTGCAATAGCAGTGGTGAATGCTATTTCTTTCATGTGATCTCCGTCGGACGAGGAGTCGCGGTTTAGGCTCGGGTCAGACTGCGATACTTGATCCGATGCGGCTGGTCCGATTCGACGCCGAGGCGGCGTTTTCGATCAGCCTCGTACTCGCTGTAATTGCCGTCAAAGTATTCGACCTTGGAATCGCCCTCGAATGCCAGGATATGCGTCGCTATGCGATCCAGGAACCAACGGTCGTGGCTGATCACAACAGCACAGCCAGCAAAGTTTTCAAGCGCCTCTTCAAGAGCGCGCATTGTGTTTACGTCGAGATCGTTAGTGGGCTCGTCAAGAAGAAGGACGTTAGCACCGGATTTTAGCATTTTGGCGAGGTGAACGCGATTTCTCTCGCCGCCCGAGAGTTGGCCGACACGTTTCTGCTGGTCCGAGCCGGAGAAATTGAACCGCGAAACATAGGCCCTGGCGTTCATTTCGCGTTTCCCTAGGGTGACGAAATCAAGCCCGTCCGAGATCTCGTCGAAGATCGTCTTGTCAGCATCGAGCGAATCGCGAGATTGATCAACGTAACCGAGCGTGACGGTCGTACCGACTTTGAATTCGCCAGCGTCGGCCTGCTCCTGGCCTGTGATCAAACGAAAGAGAGTCGTTTTACCGGCGCCGTTCGGCCCGATCACACCAACAATACCTCCAGGCGGAAGCGAGAATTCAAGGTTCTCGAAAAGCAATTTATCGCCGTAGGCTTTCGACACGCCGTGTGATTCGATTACCTGATCACCAAGCCTCGGCCCGGGTGGAATAAAGATCTCGAGATCTTCACTCCGCTTCTCGGATTCCGTCGCGACCATCTTCTCGTAGTCGTTGATGCGAGCTTTGCCCTTCGCGTGACGGCCCTTCGGCGACATGCGGATCCATTCGAGCTCGCGCTCGAGCGTCTTCGCACGTTTGTCCTCGGTCTTTTGTTCCTGTGCAAGGCGACCCTGCTTTTGCTCGAGCCAACTCGAATAATTCCCTTTCCATGGAATGCCCTCGCCGCGATCAAGCTCCAGGATCCAACCGGCGACGTTGTCGAGGAAGTATCGATCGTGGGTTACCGCGATGATCGTGCCTTCGTACTTCTGTAGATGCTGCTCGAGCCAGCTTACGGATTCGGCGTCGAGATGATTCGTCGGCTCGTCGAGCAAAAGGATGTCAGGCTTTTGCAGCAGCAAGCGACAGAGCGCGACGCGACGTTTCTCGCCACCGCTCAGATTTGCAACCGGCGTCTCGGGTGGCGGACAACGAAGCGCGTCCATCGCCATATCGAGCCGTGAATCGAGGTCCCACGCATCAGCCGCGTCGAGCTTCTCCTGAACCTGACCTTGCCGTTCGATGAGTTTCGTCATCTCATCGTCGTCCATCGGCTCCGCAAACTTAGCGTTGATCTCCTCATATTCCTTGAGCAGGTTCACCGTCTCTTG
>JBKJOR010000052.1:0-4932 GCA_046595575.1 Pyrinomonadaceae bacterium
GGATAACCTTCGGCGTGAATATAACTGATCTCTTTCAATTTCAGAGCACCTTCGAGCGCGACCGTGAAATTGATGCCACGTCCGAGATAGAGAAAATCCTGTACGCGGAAAAACTCTTTCGATAAATCCTCGATCGAGTCCGCGTCGTTCAGAAGCTGTTCGATCTTCAGGGGCAGTTCGGCCAAATCCTGGGCAAGCTTCTTTCCCTCATCGGCCGAGATCGTTCCGCGAAGCTCGCCGAGATAAAGGGCAAACAGATACAGTGCGACCATCTGCGCGGTAAAAGCCTTCGTCGACGCGACACCGATCTCAGGCCCGGCGTGCGTCAGGATCGTACCGTCGGCCTCGCGATGGATCATCGAACCCTGGACATTGCAGACAGCGAGAACTTTGCAGCCGTGCTGCTTTGCCTCGCGCATCGCGGCGATCGTGTCCGCTGTCTCACCGGATTGCGAGATGACTATGAGCAGGTCGTTTTCAGTCAGCACCGGATCGCGATAACGAAACTCGGACGCGTAGTCGACATCGACCGGGACTCTCGTAAGCTTCTCGAGCATGTACTTTCCCGCCAGGGCGGCATGCCAACTCGTCCCGCACGCCGCGATCTTGATCGAAGTAAGCGAGCTGAAATCGTCCTCGGAAATATCCATCTCATCGAGATAGACCCGTCCGGTATCGAGCGAAACACGCCCCTGAACCGTATCGCGAACTGCACGCGGCTGCTCATAGATCTCTTTAAGCATGAAGTGCTTGAAGCCGCCCTTCTCCGCCATGATCGGATCCCAGGTTATTCGCTGCTGTTTCGGCTCAACGACGTTGCCGTCAAAATCCGTGACGCGGACCGAGTCGCGCGTCAGCACTGCGATCTCGCGATCACCTAAGAAGAAAACGTCACGCGTGTGCTGGAGGATCGGCGGAATGTCGGAGGCGACGAAAAATTCACCATCGCCGAGACCAATAACTACCGGCGGTCCCTCGCGAACCGCGATGACAGTGTCCGGTTCGTCGACGGAGATGATCGCCAGAGCGAAAATTCCGCGCAGCTCTTTAACAGCTTTTCGAACGGCCTCTTCGAGCGGCAGATTCTCTCGGTCTTTGTAATACCCGATCAGGTGCGCGACGACCTCGGTGTCCGTCTCGGTCTTGAAGGTGCTACCGTCCGCAGCAAGCCGCTCTTTCAGCGTCAGGTAATTTTCGATGATGCCGTTATGAACGACGACGACTTTTCCCGACTGGTCGCGGTGCGGATGAGCATTCTCCTCCGTCGGACGCCCGTGCGTCGCCCAACGTGTGTGACCAATACCGTAATTTCCGTCGAGTGGATTGAGACGAATGCATTCTTCAAGATTGCGGAGCTTCCCTTCGGCTCGCCTCAGCTCGAGATGCTGTTCCCCATCGACGACCGCGATACCGGCCGAATCATATCCGCGGTATTCAAGCTTTCTGAGCCCGTCGATGATCAACGGCACGACCTGTTTATTTCCAACGTATCCGACAATTCCACACATAATTCTCTACTTCTTATCAGGCGATGCGCCAGCGTATAAGCTGGTCGCGATTTCCTTAACTGTCTGTTTTTCCTGACGACTTGATCTTAGCTTTCGAGTTCCTGGAGCGTGCCGGCACACCTACAACCAAGTCACCTGCTTCGACATCTTTCGTCACCACGCTTCCCGCACCCGTCACTGCTCCGTCACCAACTTCAACCGGAGCAACGAGCATCGTATCCGAACCAATGCGAACGTTGTCGCCGATCCGGGTCTCGTGCTTGCTCTTGCCGTCGTAGTTACACGTAATGGTGCCGGCGCCAATGTTGGTGTTCTCGCCGATCGTGGCGTCGCCGAGGTATGTCAGGTGGCTCGCCTTCGAGCCGGACCCGAGAGTGGTTTTCTTGAGCTCGACAAAGTTACCGACCTTCGACTCGGGCTTCATGTTGGCATTGCCGCGCAGGTGCGCCATTGGGCCGACGGTGCAATTGTTACCGATCTCGGAATTCTGGATCAGGCAGTTATCACGGACCGTAACCCCGTGGCCGATACGCGAATCCGTGACCCGGGTCCCCGAACGGATCGTGCAGCCGTCACCGATCTCCGTTTCACCCTCGATCGTTACATTCGGGTAAATGACCGTGTCGCGACCTATCCGTGCACGTTCGCTGACGTATACATTTTTCGGATCGACGAACGTCACTCCGTAGTCCAGCATCAGCCGAGAAATGGTCCGCCGATTCAATACTCTTTCAAGGTCCGCGAGCTGGATGCGATTGTTGACGCCTTCGATCTCGTACGCATCGTTGTGCTGGAATATCGCGATATCTTCGCCCGCCTCACGCAGCAGCGCCGGAACATCGGTCAGATAATATTCGCCTTGCGCGTTATCGTTCCGCACTTTCTCGAGCGCTGCAAAAAGCATCTTTGTATCGAAGCAATATATACCGGCATTGATCTCGTTGATCTGCCGCTCGTCGTCGCTCGCATCTTTCTGCTCGACGATCTTTACGAAGAGGCCCTCGCGATCGCGAACGATGCGTCCGTAGCCCGCGGGGTCCTTCAGTTTTACGGTAAGGATGGTGCACGCTGCCCCCCGGCCGCGGTGGCGATAGTGATGTTGGACAACACCGGCAAGAGTTTCCGGCCGGATCATGGGAACATCTCCGGAAAGCACGAGCAAAGTCGACGTCCGGTCTGCCAGGAATTCGCGGGCAGCATTTACTGCGTCACCGGTCCCAAGTTGTTCTTTTTGCTCAACGAAGACCGCCTGATCAGCGTCAAGGTCCTCAAGCACGACGGATCGCACTTCGTCACCCTGGTGGCCAATAACGATATATATTTTGTCCGGAGCCAGGGCAGCGGCAGTTCTGGAAACGTGATTAATGAGCGGACGCCCGTCGAGGCGATGCAAGACCTTCGCGATATCGGAACGCATTCGCGTACCGAGACCGGCGGCAAGAATCAAGACATCCAGCGGCTTATGTTCATCCTGAACCTCTTCCATAAAGACAAAGTTGACAACGATTGCCAACGGTAATAGTAAGCTTTTTCTATCGACGGGCAAACTCTAACGACCTTCGCATTACGGCCTCCGCAAGTCTGGCGGGATGATGGCGAACCAGCTCGCCTTCGTCGAGAAGATTAGCATACGCGACCTTTGCCCCTTCGATCTCTACGGCATCGATCGAGCCGTGAACGCCGATCTGTTCGGCACCGTCGCGTGTGTAGAGTTCGGCTTGGCGGGCTGTTATCGGACGGTCATTCACTAGCAAGATGTCAAAATCCAGCTCCCTCGCATATTCGCGGACGATCTCGAGATGTCGTCGGGCGGTGAGCCCATTGGTCTCGCCCGGCTGAGTCATGAGATTGCAGACGAAGATCTTTACCGCCGCCGCCGATTGGATCGCATCGACGACGCCGTTTACGAGCAGAGGCGGCAGAATGCTTGTGTAGAGCGAACCCGGCCCGACAGTTATGACATTCGCGCGTTCGATCGCCGCGATCGCATCTGCATGCGGCTCGCAGTCCTCCGGTTCGAGATACAGCAGTTCGATAGATCCGCCAGTCTTCGAGACGTTCGTCTCCCCGCGCACGATCGAACCGTCTGTGAGGCGGGCTGCGATCCGAACATCGGAAACCGTCGCCGGATAGAGATGTCCCTTGCTTGCCAATATTTCCGACGACAGCCGTACTGCCTCGGCAAAATCGCCTGTGACTTCGGAAAGGGCGGCTAAGAACAAGTTTCCGAAACTATGACCTGCGAGATCACCGTCGCCGGAGAATCTGTGTTGAAAAAGCTGCGATAGCAGATGAGAATCCTCCGACAGGGCCACCATACAGTTTCGGATGTCCCCGGGCGGTGGCATCTGAAGCTCATCCCGTAACCGACCCGAGCTCCCACCGTCGTCCGAAACGGCAACGATAGCTGAGAGGCTCCCAATGGACGGCGTTTCCGGATCACTGTTATTCACATACCGTTTCAGTCCGGAGAGCAGAGTCGATAGACCCGTACCGCCTCCGATCGCTACCAGATCGACGGTCGCGGCATTCCGGTTTGTTTCATTTGGCTCCATTACCTTCGCAAGATAGCCAAATTCCCTCCTTGGCGCAAACTGCATTCGTGCCCGTTACTTCCCGGCGGCGGAAATTAAAAAAAGCTTGAAGGCCGTTAACGGCGTGTGCTAAATTGAGTAGTGCGGTTTGTCGCAATATCCCGCCTTACCCGTTTTCCTTAAAAAGTTTCGTCGATAACCACACCGAGCTCCATCTCCTTCGGCTGCGAGAATCATCAAAATGGCCCAATCGCCTTTCATCATTCAAGAACAGCAATTTCAGCGGTTGAAAATCGTGCTTGCCCGACTCTGCGTCGAGTGCGCCGCCCGCGTGGTTTTCCTCGTAGACCGTGACGGCCAGACGATCGCGTTTCATGGCGAGATCGGCGACATGGACACGACAAGTTTCTCGTCCCTGGCGGCCGGCAACGTCGCAGCCACGAGCAGCATGGCGAATCTGATCGGTGAAGACGCCTTCCCCGCGGTAGTCCATGAGGGCGAGCGTGAAAGCATCTTCATCAGCGTGATCGGACGCAGCCTGCTCGTCGTCATCTTTGACGGACGATCAACCGTCGGGCTTGTCAAGATCCGCGCAAAACGAGCAAGCTACGAAGTCGCTGCAATCCTCGACGAAGCGGTCCGCGAGTCAGCTTACACGATGCGTAACAATTCGACTTTTTCAGAGATCACCGACGAGGACATAGACAGCCTCTTTAGTTAGATTTAGATTTTGATTTTGAATTGAGATCCAAACCCAAACGACTAACATGCCGAAAATCCGATCTAATCCAAAATCCGAACTCCAAAATCCAAAATCGATATGACCTTTATCAATTACGCTTCCCGCGAGATCAATTGCAAGATCGTATATTACGGTCCCGGTTTGTGCG
>JBKJOR010000217.1:0-2574 GCA_046595575.1 Pyrinomonadaceae bacterium
CTGTTCGCTTTGTAAGACTTAAAGAACTCGAACAAAAATCCTTGCGCGCGTTTGTAGTCGCCCTGTTCAAGATAGCTATTCATGAGCAGAACGTTCGTCACCGCATTTACCGACTGGTCGCTTGTCTCGCGGCGAATATTTTCGAGCTCATAGATCGCGGCATTGTAGTTACGCACGGCGATGAACGCTTTTGATTTGGAGATGCGGTCACGCATCACTTCTGCCGAGGTAGGCTGCTTTGCGATCAACGGACCGGTGACTTGCGGTACGACGGTTGGGCTAGACTGAGGCGTTTGGGCCGAGATGGATACGACGATTCCGACTAGTGTTAGAAAAATCGAAGTGATAAACCTTCTGACGTTTAGCGGCATTTTCTTCTCCATCATATGAGTTGAATTTTCCGTAAAGGCCAAGCGAACTACCGAAGGCTCACTTATACGACCCACCCTGCAAACACTCACCAAAAAATCGGAAACGCGATGGCTTTTCGGTCCGCCACCTTACTTAGACAAGCTATTGATGATTTTTAAGCGGTATGCGTTTGCGTCTCTTTTTATAGCATTTTCGTTAAGTGTGAGCAAAACGCGGTTGAGCATCACGATGCGTCCATTGATGATGACCGTACTTACGTCGGAAGCTTTTGTTGCGTAAACGAGATGCGAGTAAATGCTGTACATCGGCGTCTGGTGAAGGCTGTCGAGATCTACGATCGCGATGTCGGCTCGCTTGCCGACTTCGATCGAACCCGTGATCTTGTCGAGATCGAGAGCACGCGCTCCGCGGATGGTTGCCATCTCGAATGCCTGCTCTGCAGAAAGAGTTTTCGGATCACCCGAGATCAATTTGTGCAGCTTGGCAGCCGAGTCCATTTCTTCCCACATGCTGAGATCGTTGTTCGACGCGGCTCCATCCGTACCGAGGCCGACGGCCAGATCCTTCGCGAGCATCGCCGGAACAGGCGCTGTACCCGATGCGAGTTTCATATTCGACTGAGGGTTGTGAGCCGCACCAACACCATTACTTTTTAAAATGTCTATTTCGTCGTTAGTTACAAAAATCGTATGCGCTGCGATGACGCGATCATTGAGAAAACCGATGCTATTCAGATAGTTAACCGGGGTCGCGCCTCTTTGAGCGAGGATGTCGTCGCGTTCTTTTTTTGTCTCCGCGACGTGAATTACGACGGCAGCATCGAGCTTGTCGCCCAGTCGTTTGACCGCCTGGAGCTGCTCGGTTGAAAGTGTGTACGGCGCATGCGGGGCGAGGGCGGCAACGATCAACGGATCATTCTTCCACTTCCGTATATACCTCTCCGAATATGCGAGTGCTTCGTCGAACGTCTTGTTATCAGGGACGGGAAACTGAATGATCGTTTCGCCGAGAACACCACGCATACCGGCCTTCTTAGTTTCATCGGCGATCGCATCTTCGAAATAATACATGTCGCAGTATGTCGTCGTACCGCCGCGGATCATCTCCGCCAAACCGAGACGTGTTCCGGCGCGAACGAATGCTTCGTCGACGTTCTTCGCCTCGGCGGGAAAGATATATTTCGTCAGCCAGTCGTTAAGATCGAGATCGTCCGAGATCCCGCGAAAGAGCGACATTGGAACATGTGTGTGCGTGTTGATGAGGCCGGGAATGACAGCCTTTCCCGCAGCATTGATCGTCCTGATCCCGCGATAGCGCTTCGATATTTCCGTGCGCGTCCCGACGGCGACGATCTTGTAGCCTTTAACCGCAACCGCTCCGTTCTCGATCACACGACGGGTCTTGTCCATCGTGACGAAGGTACCGCCCGAGATAACAAGGTCTACCCCTTCTTGCTCCGACACATTCGCGAAACCTAACCTCACGAAACTTAAGCAAAACACGACGGCAACGATACTGATCCTTAGCTTTTTCATCAGATAAACCCGGCGAAGCTTCTTCCTAATCCTTTCAAGCCGCTCAGCATCCGCAAGATCTTATACCTTCCGACGGCTTTCTTGTCATTCATCAGATCGATCTTACTGATCACGCTGGCCCTTATGCCCGCGACCTCAAGAGTGACTCGGCGGTTGAACCGACGTTCGAAATCGATGCCGTCAGCAAAGCATTAGATCTTGATGGGCTCGACCGTCCCGCATAGAAAATAACTGTTAAGAAAAATGTTCATGACAGCCCGTACAGTCGAGTGAAAAAGATCAAATAGGCGACGAGCTTAACTACGGCAATAGCAAGCACCGATAGTCGATTCGGCAGGATAAACAAAGCCAGCAAGAGAGCAATCAGCGCCGCAGCCATAGAGGCCATAATTAAGCTAGCAGCCATGTTTCCTGACTCAAATACAGATCTGCTCTTAACAAACAGAATTATAAGTAGGGAGGCCAAAGAAAAACTGACCGCAATCGGCGAAAAACGCAACCGTATTCTGCTTAACATTATTCGTATTCTACAACTCGAATAACTCTTTCAATTCTTAAGGTAGCTCGAGCTCCATAGGCAATTCTTCGCAGGCGTTCAGCATGTTGCAGCCGCTCCTTCACCGACGCCTTCCGCCAATACTCAATCTCATCCGAGTCATCGTCGATC
>JBKJOR010000387.1:0-3053 GCA_046595575.1 Pyrinomonadaceae bacterium
GCAAATAAACGGTCGACTTGGACCAAAAGATCGGTTCAACTAAACGTTTTTTCTGTTCCGCAGGGAACATATCTCAAGATAGGGTGTCTAACTAACTGTTCGCAACCGAACGCGGACGGTGAAATTTAAGGTTCTCCGGTGGGAGAAGGCAGAACGCACGAGATGGTCTTCGGGAAGTCAATAGCGTTTGACGAGGAAGATATAGGTAAGGTCGCCGTGGTGGCCGAAGTCTCTGTTGCGTACACAATGGCCGATTCAGATTTTTTGGACCGGTTAAGAAATGGGGACGCCGAAGCCTTCGACACGTTGATAACGAGATATTCGGGTGACATTTACTCCCTGCTTTACCGGCTAACGGAGGATGCAGACGAGGCGGGCGATCTTACGCAGGAAACTTTTCTGAGTGCCCTTAAGTCGATCAGGTCGTTTCGCGGGGAATCGGAACTTAAGACATGGCTGTTTCGGATCGCCCTGAACCACTCGAGAAACCGGTTCCGCTGGTGGAAGCGGAGAAAACGTAGCGAAACCGTGTCACTGGACAACACGATCGGCGACGGGACGATGACGATCGGCGATACGATCGCTGATGAAGCCGAAACGCCGGAAGAAACGGTTCTGCGACTCGACCGCAGAAACCGGCTGATCATTGCTTTGAACGGATTACCCGAGATCTTCCGCGAAACAATAGTTCTTTGCGACATCGAGGGATGTGGATACGAGGAGATCTCTCGTACATTGAATATAAATATCGGAACGGTAAAGTCGCGGGTTGCTCGGGGACGCGAGCAACTTCGAAAGCGACTGAACGATTTTTGAAAATTGAGGGAATGATTGACTCGCCCCGGTTTTTTCTTTGAAGACAAAACAAATCGGTGCCAAACGAGGTCGAAGAGGACGGGTACGGTTCATCATTATGCAGACGCGACTAAGACGGCGTCTTTGAAAAGAGACCAGCAACAAACGTCATTAGCATGCGGCCAATAGAGGAACAGTAACGCGTTGTTCTCTCTGAGCAGAGAGCGGCCGGGGTCAGTGAGTCATTCTCTCAACAACTTTTTATGACTAAATGCGAGGAGCTACAATTCGATCTGCCGTTGTACTTGGACGGAAGTATGAGCAGTGATCTACGCTCTGCGATCGACTCGCACCTTCCTGAATGTCCACTGTGTCGACAAAAGGCTTCTGAGTTTGAAGATCTTTCGGCGGTATTGAAGGCAGTTCCGCGCTTTAATGCACCCCAAGAGCTGATCGCATCGATTCGCGCTTCTGTTGCATCCCAACTTTCACCGGTGCGAAACTCCCCGATGTTTCAGCTCATCGACCGTAGGCGTCGATGGACCGATGCATGGCTCATGCCTTCGGGCATCGGAGCTATGGCAACACTGCTATTGGGTTTCACTTTGCTCTCTTTCTTTTTCAACTCACAACCGATTCCATTAACGGCGTACACCCGCCCATCGAATCCAACATCGACGTCGGTTTTCCTGCCTAATAATCTGGATCTCTCTCCAGGTGAGTATGCCGGAACTCGTCTCGCGATCTCCGCGGAATCGCCGAGCATCAACCCGCGTGGAGCGCTCGTTGCGTTGACGAGGTCGCTGGTCCGTGGCGAAATGCAGGACGACGAGGTTGTGGTGGTTGCAGACGTATTCGGAAACGGTCTCGCTCAGATCGCTGAAGTTGTTGAACCGTCCCATGATCGGAGAGCGATCGAAGAACTCCAGAAGGCGTTGCAGTCGGACCCTTCCTTTGCACCGTTCGTTCCCGCTAAGATGGACCAGCGTTCAGAAAGCGTCCGGGTCATATTCAAGATCCAAAGCGTCAATGTAAACACCTCCTCCGACGCGCCCTAATTAGCGAATATCGCCGAGTTGGCATCCGTCTTCTTCGATCCGACGATATAGAATATTGGGATATCGGATTGAAGGAGCGTTTTTGCGCATGGACTACGGGTGGCTTTTTCGAAATCTTTTGAATGACGGACGGAGGGCCGCCGCGGATATTGTCGACATACTAACCGATGCCATTGCCGACAGAGCTGAAACGCTCCGCGACGGAACCGAGCATGACGAGGTGCGGCTTCCGCGCGATCTCGCCGCTCATCGCCACGCCCAAACTGAGTGGTGGTATTACACTGGTCATGCCGAGACTTCCACCGGGCGTGAGTTCGGCTTCGAGCTCGTGTTCTTCAAGCGTCGCACAGACCTCGACTCGCTCTCGATAGTTCCGCTTCGACTCTTCGGCAATCCTTTCTACTTCGCTCACTTTGCGATCACCGATATCACTAACAAGCGGTTTCGGTATAGTCACAGGAAAAGTGCAAACGGCATCCTCGACTTTCCGGCCGCGATGAGCGAGACCCATTACCATCTGCGGCTCGGAGACTGGTCCGTTCGGGAAGCTGGAGGATCCCATATTGTTCGTTCGACAATAGATGACGACGTCATTTTCGAGGCGACGCTTACTCCGGAGAAACCTGTCGTACTGAACGGTCGAAACGGAGTTTCTTTCAAAGATGCCGGCGAAGCTTCGAGATACTTTTCGTACACCCGCCTCGCATTACAAGGTGATCTGACGATAGACGGCGAGACAGAACACTTCCAGGGCTCGGCGTGGATGGATCGGGAGTTTGGAACCTGGAAGCCAACCGAAAATCAGAAGGGTTGGGATTGGTTCTCGCTCCAGCTCGACAACAATTGCGAGTTGATGGTCTATCAACTGCGAAACGGTGAGGGCGAGCCGTCTCCATTTTCGAGCGGAACATTCGTGGACAAGGATGGAACGCACGCCCCGATCACGGCGAGGGACTTCTCGATCGAACGTCTCGATACCTGGACGAGTCCGAGCACCGGGGCCCAGTATCCTTCGCGTTGGATACTAAGAGTGCCGAGCAGAAAACTGGAGCTCGAGATTACACCGGTCCTCCCGGACCAGGAACTCGACACGAGAGGCACCACGATGATCGTCTACTGGGAAGGCAGCTGCCTGGTGAAAGGTATTGTTGACGGAAGAGAAACGAGCGGTCGGGCCCACCAGTTCGACGTAGGCCCGAC
>JBKJOR010000006.1:0-3437 GCA_046595575.1 Pyrinomonadaceae bacterium
GACACCGATGTCGACACCGACGCCGACACCAGCACCAACAGCAACACCGACACCAACACCACCGGTCTACTGTGAGTTAGGTGGTCGACCGGCCCAGGACAACTGTGTTTGCCGTCCCGAACATTACCTTCAGGGTGGAAGGTGCCGGCAGACCCGATAGGCGAGATCGCCAACGATTCCTATGGAAAGCAATTCGAAAACGACAACCAACGAGATTCCGGCCGGCAGCGAACACGTTTGGCGGGCTAAACGACGGCGGAGATGTCAGAAGAGTACAGCGGGTTTCTCGCTGATCGAAGTTGTGATCGCGCTGGTCATCATCATGATCGCGTTACTCGGCGTCGCCGCGGTGTTCGGTTACACGATTACCTATAACGCAGGCAACAAGTCGCGTTCGCAGGCGTTGACGCTCTTGCAACAGGAGGTCGAACGTTACCGCGCCGCAAAATTCAATGCGGGCTCAGCTCCCGACGCTTACACGCCCGGCGACCCGGACGACGGAAGACGCGACATCACCGGTGGGGTAAAAGCCCAGAGAGTGGTCACCGCGGACAATGGGTTTGTGTTTTTGGTGGACGTTACCGTAGACGATGATCCGTTTACGGACGACATTCAGATAGACGACGGCGCCACATGCGCATCTCCGCAGGGCGATTCAGTCGACTGTACGATCAAGGAAATAGCGATAAGTGTCACACTGGCCGCCCCAAGCCCGGGCTGGCGAAGCGCCGTTCCCGCAAGGATCGTGTTACGCCGCGTTCGAGGCAACTAGGCAGCGTGAAAAAAATTATATGCACCCCGCAAACAGAAAAAATAACGCAGGTTTCTCGCTCGTCGAATTGATGATATCGATGGTCATCATGCTGATGGCCCTCTCAATTGTGTCCGCTTTGATCTCGTGGTCGTTCAGTGTCAAGGCCCGTGAAACGCAGACTTCGGATGCCCTGGCCACAGCGCAGGCGGCGATAAGCGTTGTCTCACGCGAGGTGTCGAACGCCGGATTCGGACTCTATAGCGACTCGACCGATCTCGCGAACAACGGCATAGTCATCGCTGATTCGAGCGGCCAACAGATCCGTGTTCGGGCAAACCTTGAAAATGAGGGTGGAACGGCGGAAGCCCCCGGTCCGTCGACATTGGCAATAAACCAACCGGGCGAGGACGTGACATATTTCTTCGATGACGACACACGATCCATCGTGCGGTTTGATCCAAACGGTTTGGGAACAGGAGTTCCTCAGACATCGGTGGTCGTCAATAAGATCAGTAATGTGACGTTTGAATATTACGATTACGCGGGCAGTACCTCCGCTTCGACCGGGCCGTCGGTTACACCGACTGCTAATACCGGACGGGTGCGGATCGTCGTCGAGGTAGAACTCGAACCAGTCGCGGGACAGCCCGACAATCAGAGAGTGACTTTTGCTTCCGAAGTCACCTTGAGAAACAACAGCTACATGCTTCAGCAGTACTAGGCATTCCTTGAACGAGAGGAGTAACACGTATGACCGACAAGAAAGTAAGCGTATCCAGAAATAGAGAAAACGAAAAAGGCGCGGCCCTTATTATGGCTCTGCTCATATCCTTTTTACTCTTGGTGGCCAGTGCAGGTTTGATACTTGAATCGACTGCCAACACAATGAATGTCACCGATAGTACGGCTGAGCAGCAGGCGTTCAACGCGGCCGAGAGCGGAATCCAGGCAGCCGTCTACGCATTGCGTGACAATATCACGTTGCCCGACGATCTTCGCCTTGATGACTCCCAGCCGGCGACCGCGAAGGTCAACCGGATAAATTATCTTCGCGCTCTCGATCCCGAGTTTTCAAATCTCACGACAACGGGTGCGGATGCGACACCGCGTATGTCACGCTGGATGCCTTATAGCGATGATTTTCCTGATCGAATAGCAATGGGAGACGGATATATTCCGCAGACCGGATATGCTTATTCTCTCGAAGTTTCTGATCCTGATCACACGGGTTCGCTAGTTACGCTTGAGTCGGAAGGAAGGCTGGGCGAGAATGACACCGCGCTCCCGACGCCCGGCCCAGTAAATCGAAAAACCTATGGTAACAGCACGAACGGCTTCGTAATCGAAGTGCGACCGCGCACTTCAAGCCAGGTTGATACGCTCGGCGGAAGTGTGAGCACGGAATTTGGCACGATCCGCGTTACGAAATACGGAAACGGGGCTGCGATACTAAATTACAACCGGATCACCATCGAGGTCTCCATGACCTATCCATATTTCGGCGATCGGATGCTTCGAGGGTGGGTAGTACCAAATACCTGCGCCGCGGGTAATTGTTCGATGCCGACGGTTCGATTCGACTCAAGAACTTTTACCCTTCAGGGTAGTCAGATCGTACTCTCAACCGTTGGCGGAAACGCTGTGTCGACGACATACGCTCCGGATCCACGAGTCGAGGGTCAGCCCAGCGGATTCGCCGCGTCACTGGTTGCGAGCTCCGGTGGAGCCCCGTCCGACAGCGTTATCGTGGGCACGATCTCGTCACCTGAGCCTATTCGCCTTCTCATTAAATCGACGGGTTATGGACCTCGCGGAGCGACAAAGAAGCTCGAAGCAATCATTCAAAAGAACTTTTTCAACGGGCTTACGGCTCCAGCCACGCTGACGCTTATCGGACCGTCAAGCACCACGGCTTGCTCATCTCCAACATGTGTTCCCGCCCGGCCCGCTACTAACTTTCGATTCCAACTCGGTAATTCGAACGCCATGCTCTACTCAGGCCAGGATGCTGAGTCGACGGATATCATTCCGCCGATCGGAACCTGGGGTGACACTAACCTTGACACAGTTCATGACAATATTGACGACGTAAGTCGGTGGAATAGAGTTGTCGGTGTTCCTTCGGATATAACGGGGGACACGCCGCTTTGGCTGTCGTCCCCGCTTAACCTGGATAACGCGGTCAAGTCGCTGCAGGCGGTCGCCGCTGGATCGGGGCGGTATTTCGCGAACGGCGTGCAGCCTACCACCTTCGGTAACCCCAACGGAACCGGGATAACGTTCTGTGAGGGCAATTGTGAACTCCAGGGCGAAGGCGGAGGCATCATGATCGTCACCGGTAAGCTTACCTTGCGCGGTAACTTCAGCTTTCGAGGAATCATCATTGTCACCGGCCAGGGAGGCGTTGACCGCCGCGGTGGTGGTAACGGAAACATTGAAGGCAATATGGTCATTGCGCCGTATGTAAACAATGGTGTCGTGCCAGCGTCCGAACCGGTTGGCTCGACATTCCTGGCACCGCAGTACGACCTTTCGGGTGGCGGTGCGTCGACTATCCAATACAACTCAACTGCGATCAACAACGGGTTGGTTGCAGTTAGCAACTTCGTTCTCGGCGTCGTCGAGAAATAGAAGTCGTAATAGAAAAAAATGCTGCCGGGGCAAGCGCCTTGGCAGCATTTTG
>JBKJOR010000205.1:0-4566 GCA_046595575.1 Pyrinomonadaceae bacterium
GTTGTCGTTTGTCAGTGGTCAGTTGTCAGCAGGATATGAACTCGGGTCGAACATTTAGGAAGTTATCATAGATCGGGTCCGGAGTGTATTCACAGGTTATAGGACCAAGATCACGCAGTTCTAGCTCGTCCCTTTATCAGCACCGGGGCGTCGGGAGCGCAGCAGAACTTCGCGAGGTTCTTCCGATCCTCCTTCAATTCTTTGTCGTTCTCGAGCATCTTCATCGTCGCGTCGAACAGCTTCGCCGCGTCGTCATGCGTGGGTCTCTGGATGCTGTAATGCATCCACTTGCCATCGCGTCTTACAGTAACCAATGATGCTCGCTTAAGGTAGGCGAGGTGACGAGAGATCTTTGGATTGTTTGTGCCCAAGCTTCCCGCGAAGAAACAAACGCAGACTTCACCGTCCCTCAGTAGATTCAATAATCGCAGTCTTGTTCGATCAGCCAATGCCGAAAAGAAAATTTCAGGATCGAATGCTTTTTCGCTGCCCATAAAAAATATTCTAGCACACTACATTTATGCCTTGACATAATTGTTATTCGGAGGTACCTTCGGACTACAATTACGCGAGGACGTAATTGAATTATTACACGAGGAGAGAAATATAATGAATACCAATGCAAGCATTAATATCTTAAAAGCACATCTTTCGATCAATGTTCGAGATGTTGAAGAGAGCATCGTCTTCTACAAGAAAATGTTCGGGATCGAGCCGAGTAAGGTCCGAACCGGATACGCCAAGTTCGACGTTCAGAATCCGCCATTGAATTTCACATTAAATCAGGTCGCGTTTACCGACGGCGGAGCTCTGTCACATCTCGGAATCCAGGTCGCCGGCACGGACGATGTCGTCGCGATGCGTACGTCGTGGGAAGAAAAGGGACTGACTCCCCGCGAGGAAATGCAGACGATTTGTTGCTACGCACTCCAGGATAAAGCTTGGGTCAACGATCCTGATGGCAACGAATGGGAAGTGTTTGCTGTTCTCGAAGATAATTTGTCCGAAGCGAAAAGCAATGACGCATCGTGCTGCGTACCGACGTTTGTCGGTATCGATGGCAAGAAGCAAGAAGTCGCCAGCCCGTGCTGCTGAGGTAAAGATTAGCCATGAGTTTGACCGAGAAAATGTTTAGTCGTACAAGCTCCACTTGTCCGATTCGCAGCGACTGCAAGGCGAGGTCGGATCGAAGGTACTTCGACACCCTCTTTGAGGACGATTGGGAAGTTTTCGTAATCAAGCGAGACAACGAGAAGGGATCGTTCGATTGGTTCACGATATGCTGCGAAGTCGGCGAGCACTAGAAACAATGGTCAATGAAAACATTGCTCGGCGTCTTGTTGCTGAGTTTATAGGTACGGCGATGCTGCTATGTGCGGTGGTCGGCTCCGGAATTATGGCCGAGCGGCTTGCCGGCGGCAACATCGCCCTTGCTTTGCTTGCGAACACGATAGCGACCGGCGCGGCGCTGATCGCGCTGATCTTGATGTTCGCTCCGATCTCGGGTGCACACTTCAATCCAGTCGTGTCGATGTCGGGTGCGCTCAGAGGCGATAACACGTGGCGTGACGCGTTCGTTTACACGCTCATCCAGATTGCTGGAGCTTTGATCGGAGTCGCGGTCGCAAACGTCATGTTCGGACTTCCCGTTTTCTATGCGTCAACGAAAGTGCGAACGGGCTTTGGTCAATGGCTAGGAGAGTTCGTCGCTGCGTTTGGGTTGATCGGTCTAATCATCACCGTTTCGCGGCAACACAAGACCTTGTCCGTCGCGGTTGCCGTCGCGGCCTACATAACTGCCGCCTATTGGTTCACATCATCGACATCGTTTGCGAACCCGGCGGTCACGATCGCGCGGTCCTTGACTGACACGTTTACCGGTATTCGACCTATCGACTTCCCGGCTTTCATTGTCGCTCAGTTTCTTGGAGCGATAGTGGCTTCTTATATTTTCAATTGGCTGACCCCCGACACAAAAAAACAATGACGAAACAACGAGTCCTGATCCTATGTACCGGAAACTCCGCCCGAAGCCAGATGGCGGAAGGCCTCTTGCGTCACATCGGCGGCGATCGTTTTGACGTCGAAAGCGCTGGCGTTACGCCCTCGCATGTCCGGTCGGAGGCGATCGAAGCCATGCGAGAGGTCGGCATCGTTATCTCCGCGCACCGGTCAAAATCCGTCGACGAATTTACCAGTGATGAATTCGATCGGATCATCACCGTCTGCGACAACGCGAAAGAATCGTGTCCCGTTTTCCCGGGTAACGCGGAGCGGATTCACTGGAGCTTCGACGATCCGGCTGCCGTCGATGGGACCGACGAAGAACGACTTGCCGCCTTTCGCACCATTCGCGATCAGATCCGGTCGCGATTGGAAACATTCTTGGCAAACTAAATTTCACTCTGGACAGCGCTACCTCTCCTTTTGGCACGACTGACTGTAGTGCATCGAATCGAAACGCTTAGCTCTTGGTATGTTGTTTGCAAAACGGCAAACCTGAAACTATTTGTGTTCGATTAAACGGAGGAGAATAAGATCATGGCAACAACCAGGAAGTCGTCAAACGCTAAGTCCGCGACAGCTTCAAAGGCGGGAGCGTCGAGATCGTCCGGTAGAAAGGCGACGTCAACAAAGGCATCGGCCTCCAAATCAGGCGCCACCAAAGCAAGGTCAACCTCATCGGCAGGTTCGCCGAAGAAGGTATCGCCAAGTAATGCTTCGACGAAGACTACTAAGGCTTCATCCGCGCGTACGAAACCCGCGGCTGCGAAGAGCAGTTCGGCTAAGGGAGGATCGAAATCAACGGTCGCGTCCAAATCGGGCTCGTCTCGCACGAAGGTAAAGAAGCCGACAGCAATAGGTTCGACTACCAAGCGAACCTCACGTACGAAGACCACGAAATCGAAGGGATACATCTCGTCGGCAATAGACGCAGTTGCAAGCCTCTTCACATCGCCGGCGTATGACGCTGTGGAGATTTTGAAAACTGACCACCGAAAGGTTGAAGATCTGTTTGCGAAGGTCAAAGAAAATGAGGATGGCAATAATGCCGCTACCTTCAAAAAGATCAAAGCCGAATTGGACGTCCATGCGCATGTCGAAGAGATGATCTTCTATCCGCATCTGATGGAGAAGGGCGATAAGGAATTGAAAAAGATAGTCCGCGAAGGTGAAGAAGAACACACCCAGGTGAAGGTTTTGCTCGTCGAGATCGCGGAATTGCCCGGCGATTCACCCGTCTTCAAAGCCAAGCTCAAGGTCCTGATGGAGAACGTTGAGCATCACGTTAAGGAAGAAGAGAAAGAAATGTTTCCGATGGTCGAAGATCAAATTCCAGAGGAGACTCGAGTACGACTTGGTTCACTGATGGAAGCGGAAAAGGCAAAAGTGGGGAAGATGACGACTCCGGCAAAATCAAAGCCAAAGGCAGCTGCTGCGCGACGGTAGGCCGGCATTCTGTTATTCGCGCATTGACCGGTGGCTTATCCATTAACCCGCCGGTCTTTTCGCGCGGCCCTTTGAGAGGCCCGCATTGACCGGCGTCGTGACTCATAGTCCAGCTAACATGGTTCGGCACGGTGACACCGGTCGCTTTCAATCGGATTGTTTCGGCCCAGTCAGCGTGGGTGGTGGTGGATTGAACGGACGAGCCGCGTCGAACGCGTTCAATGTGCGGCACGCGAGAAACCCCCGAATGATAAAGATCAGCGCGAAGGCGTGAAATCCGGCGCTGAAAAGGACGCCCAGCAGAAGTAGAAGCAGGCCGTCGAGTAGATAGATTACGATGCCTATCCCGAAAACAACGGAGCTTCCTCGTCCCGCGTAATATCCAAAGAACCCGAACATTGCGACCAGAGCGAAATTGAACGCAACGGCTACGCCTTTAAGCATCGACGGAGCGCCGTTCTCGATCGCGATATCGACAAACGAATCGGTAAGCTGTGTGAAACCGAGTCCCGACAAAAACGCGACATCCGAGCCGGAAAGATAGATGATCGAATTAATGATCGACAGGGCAGCGATCCAATAGAACCAACTTGCTCCGCTCTTGACGCGAGTCTCGAGCTCCTGACGATTCGGCTCCAGCCCATGGCCTTGCTGTTTAATGGTGTCTTCGTCTTCTTCAAGTCCTAATTGGTTACTCATCTTTGTCCACTCTATAGTCACGTGTTTACTTCGGCAAGGCGGCGGCACTGGTCCACAATCAGTGTACATCGCTAAAAATGTCATTCATGACCAGCCTTCGCCAGCAGTGGGAAGCGTATGATTTGTAGATTTTCGATTTTCAATTTTGCGATCTGAACCAGAGTTTTGAGTTCTCATTTTGCATTCACATTTGCGATCTGAGATTTGAGATCGTGTACTATTGACCGGAGATTCAGTCTACCGATATTCGGGTGATGAAATCATGAAAAATATTGGGCCAATATTTTCTGCGATCGCCGTCGCACTAGCTATGATTTGCATTTGTAGTGCACCGATTACGGCGCAGAGTTGGCGACCAAATATCGTCGTCATTGTCGCCGACGATCTCGGGTACTCGGACATCGGTCCGTACGGCGG
>JBKJOR010000232.1:0-7838 GCA_046595575.1 Pyrinomonadaceae bacterium
CAGCTTGCTGCCTTCAGATTCCAACTCTGCGAGAGATCTCGAGTTTGGCAAGCCCAATCCGTCGGCGTCGAAGAAGATCAGTTGTTTGTCAGAACCGACCCTGTCGATAACGTCGGCAATGCGCTCGTAGGTGGCCCGGTTCTCAAGAAAGATAACGTCCGCACCGGAGTCGTTGAGAATGTACTCGATCGATTGTGGCGCAAGCGTCGTGTAGATCGGCACATCCACGACACCTGCAAACTGACATCCGGCATCCACCATTGTCCACTCCGGAGAATTTGATGCCAGTATCGCCGCCCTGTCACCCGTCTGGAGACCCAGAGCAACGAGGCCGAAAGCAATTTGCTCGATCCGGGACCTCATCACCGTCGACGAGATAGGTTTCCACTCGCCTTCCCTCTTAACGTTCAGCGCATCGACCAAGTCGTGTTTGTCGAAAGACTGAAGAAAAAGTTTCGGGAGCGTGGTCGGCTCGTTATCGTAGAGCGGCTCACCGCGTTCCGTTCGGCGAAGGGGCACTGCCTTACGATCGACGATCTGCGTCATTTTGTGAGCAGGCCTCCAAAGAAAACCTTCAGAACTTCATCGGCCATGGGCGACAAAGGATAACTTTTATTTGATAGGATCCAGTTCGTCACCATCTCGTCGAGCGCGCCGTACAGCAGCTTTGCGCAAACAATGGGCTTCAGATCCGAGCGGAACGCTCCGCTCTTCTGGCCATCCTCGATCGTGCCGCGGATGATGTCAAGGTACTCAGCAAAACCGGTCGCCGAAAACTCCTGCATAAACTTTATGGAACCTCGGAGCTCGACCTGAAAAACGATCGCCATGTCGCGATCGGCACCGAGACGTTCGAGATGCAGCTGAGCTATCCGTCGAATTTTTTCCTCGGGACGATCCAGCAACTCAAGCTCGCGCCTACCCTCGGCGATAAACTCAGCCATAGCCCGGTCGAAGAGTGAATGCAAGACGTCGTCCTTGTTCTTGAAATACAGATAGACCGTGCCGTCTGCCACACCGGCGGCCTTTGCAATGTCAGCGACCTTCGCGTTAAAAAATCCTTTCTCGGCGAAAATGCGCGTCGCCGCGCGCAGGATCGCCTCGCGTTTATCGCCGACGGCGACACGTCCTGGAGCCGTGCTTGATGAGTTGCGTGCCATGTCTAGAGGGTTGGTGAATGAATCGTCATTCAGTTGCCCTCTAGGCTATATCACGGAGACCTTCGAATGCAAGAAACCTGTTTCAATGAGATCTATTATTAGTGGCGGAGAGGACAGGACTCGAACCTGCAAGCGTTTACACGCGGTAGTTTTCAAGACTACTGCCTTACCAATTAGGCTACCTCTCCAATTGACGACGTGGGCGTCGTCGAAATCAAAATATATCGCAACCCGTCAGTCTTCACAAAACCCCTTTAAAGCAAAAAAGGTCCCGACTGTGAAGTTAAGACAGCCGGGACAAGAGAGAGGAGCGTATCCTCAGAGAGATTATTCGGTCGACAATAGTTTTGATATTTGCGAATCGAGATTTGCCGCCTTATCCCAGCCGTCGGTGCGCAGTGCGATCATACCATTGCGGCCGATCAGGAAATGCGCGGGGAATCCCATGTTGATATTGCCTGAGCGGTCCTTATCGGCATACTTCAACATTACACCAAAGCTGTTGGGCAAAATGTGAAAGTTGAAAGGATTCTTTTTCAAGTAAGGGTTGATCTTCGCCTCATTGTCCATCGTGACCGCAATGAAAACCACGTCCTTGCCCCTGTATCTATCGGCGACGCCATTAAGCTTAGGAATCTCGCTATGGCAGATTGCGCATCGCGTGGACCAAAATGTCAGGACGACAACCTTTCCCTGTAGCTGGCCGAGATCGTACGTCGCACCGTCGAGCCCCTGACCGGAAAATGCCGGAGCCGACTCACCCGCTTTCAACGCTTGTTGCGCGAGGACCGAGGAGACAGAAAGAAGGAGGATAACTATTAGGATCGATATTTTCCGCATTGGGTGATGAGGAGTACAGGTGGTGATGTTAAAGCATGTTCAACACGCTCTATTTAAAGTACATTGTGAATTTGGGGGTTAATCCAGAAATATTTTGTGCAGAGCGATGAGTGTAAGAACCCAGGGGACCGATGGCCTCCATCTGAAGCGCCGGCTGCGATGAACCGTCGGACTTACATGCTAAGATTTTTTAATGTTGCTCGAATCCCTCGAGGTTAAGAATTTTCGCAATCTGGGCGGTTCGCTTGTTCCTTCGAACAAGCTAAATATCCTTGTAGGTGACAACGGACGGGGAAAGACCAATTGGCTCGAAGCCATCTATATACTTTCTACTACCCGGTCGTTCAAGACGGCAAGGCCGCAGGAGGCAATACGATTCGGTGACGACCTCGCGATCATACGCGGGCGGGTTCGGCAATCTGAAGAGATCACCCGCGAGCTGCAGGTAGCAATTCAGAAGGGTACAAAAGTGCTCAGCATTAACGGAAAAAAAGAGAGCCTGAACAACTATCTGGGCGAATTGCATGCTGTCATGTTCAACTCCGACGCGGTCGAGATCGTGCGCGGTCATCCAGACACCCGTCGGCGGTTCCTGGACGATGCGATCGTCTCGCTTTCTCCCCCGTTCGTCCAGACGTTCACGGATTACAGCCGAGTGCTGAAGCAAAAGAACTCGCTGTTGCAGAGCTCCCGGGAGAGCGGTCTTGGACTCGAGAAACTGGGAGAGATGATCGAGCCATGGAACCAACAGCTGGTGACGCTCGGAACGCGCATACATAAAGGGCGGATCAGGATCGTCGAACGCCTGAACCAGGAACTTGAGAACCGTCTTTTCAGTAACGAGGAGATCACGATCAGCTATCTTTCGGCGCTCGAAGGGAAAGGAGACTTATCGGATTACGAAGCACTTATGGCCGAACGACTAAGGCTTCGACTACATGCCGAAGTTGTTGCGGGACACGCTCTTATCGGCCCGCATCGCGATGACCTGGAGGTACTGTTCGACGGACATGACCTGCGAAAATTCGGGTCTGCCGGACAGCAGCGAAGCGCCGTTCTGATCATTCAGCTCGCTAGCGTCGCGGTTTATCATGCGACGCGGGGAGAATATCCGTTATTTCTTCTCGACGATCTGGACGCCGAGCTGGACTATCGGCGCATTGGATCACTACTCGAATTCCTGCAAGACAAAACCCAAACCTTCGTTACGACCTCAAAAGAAAATTTCGTTGAAAAGTTTGGTCAAAACGCGGCTGTTACCTGGATCGAAAATGGTTCCGGACAAGCCGCGTAAGCCGGTCCTCACCGCTGTTAATAAACCGCTCAGAATGCTAGAATAAGCCATTGTTTTTCGGTGACTTTTTCACCGGTCGGACTCATCAGCCCATATCGTTTTTCTCCGATCAAATATCAACAATAAAATGATTTTCAGGACTTTGATTCAGAGGTTATAAATTGGCTAAAGCAAAGACAGAATATAGTGCAGATTCGATCACCGTTCTGGAGGGACGCGATGCGGTACGAAAGCGTCCCGCGATGTATATCGGTTCGACAGGCGACATTGGGTTGCACCACTTGGTATACGAGGTTGTAGACAATTCGGTAGACGAAGCTCTCGCGGGCTATTGCGACACGATCGAGGTTGCCATCCACATCGATAACTCAGTAACTGTAATCGACAACGGACGTGGTATCCCGACCGACATTCATAAGCAAGAAGGCCGTTCGGCTGCCGAGGTAGTGATGACCGTCCTGCACGCCGGCGGTAAATTCGATTCGAATTCTTACAAAGTTTCGGGGGGCCTTCACGGCGTCGGCGTCTCCTGCGTCAATTTTTTGAGTGAGTATTTAAAGCTCGAGATCTGGCGTGACGAAAAAACGCATGAGATGGAATTCGAGGCCGGGATTCCGCTCGCCCCATTGAAGCATACGGGGACTACGACCAAGCGCGGCACAAAGATCACGTTTCGACCTGATTCCAGTATTTTTGAAACGACCGTCTACAGCTTTGAAAAACTGTCTGAACGGCTTCGCGAAAAGGCGTTTCTAAACAAAGGGATACGCATTTTCATCAAGGACGAGCGCGAGGAAGAAGAGAAGTCACACGAGTTTTATTACAAGGGCGGTATTGCCGAATTCGTCAAGCACCTTAACAAGAACAAAAGTCCGCTTCACGACGATCCGCTCTATTTCGAGCTCATAGGGGACGATCTCTCGATCGAGGTGTCGATGCAGTACAACGACAGCTACGATGAAAAGATCTTTTCGTTCGCCAACAACATCAACACGGTCGATGGCGGAACTCACCTTTCAGGATTTCGCGGTGCGATAACCCGGACGATCAACTCCTACGCCGAAACAAGCGGGCTGACAAAGAACGCAAAGGTCGTGCTCACGGGCGACGACGTTCGCGAAGGCCTCGTCGCGGTGATCAGCGTAAAGATCCCGCAGCCGCAGTTCGAGGGTCAGACGAAAGGTAAACTCAACTCGCCGGTAAAGGGACCGGTCGAATCGTTCCTTAACGAAAAGCTTGGCGAATTTTTTGAGCAGAACCCGAATGTGGCTAAAAAGATCGTCGGAAAAGCGGTCGATGCGGCTCGTGCCCGTGAAGCGGCGCGCAAGGCGCGTGAGATCGTGCGCAAGAGCGCTCTAGGAACATCGACGCTTCCCGGTAAGCTAGCAGATTGCCAGGAGAAAGATCCGGCGCTCTCGGAGATCTATATCGTCGAGGGTGACTCGGCAGGCGGGTCGGCTAAGCAGGGACGCGATCGAAAAAATCAGGCTGTTCTGCCGCTCAAGGGAAAGATACTCAACGTCGAGAAAGCACGGTTCGACAAGATGCTCGGGCACGGTGAGATCAAAGCATTGATCACCGCTCTCGGAACCGGCATAGGTAAAGACGACTTCGATGTTTCGAAGCTCCGCTATCACAAGATCTGTTTGATGACCGATGCCGACGTCGACGGAAGCCATATCCGCACCTTGTTACTAACGTTCTTCTATCGGCAGATGCCGCAGCTTCTCGAAAACGGATTTGTTTACATCGCACAGCCGCCGCTATACAAGGTCAAGCGCGGAAAAAAGGAAGAGTACATAAAAGACGAAAAGGCGATGTTCCGTTACCTGATGCGGATGGGAACAAATGACGTTCGGATCGAAGCGAATGGCAAGCTGATCGAAGGGCGCGAGTTGGCGAAAACGCTTGAGCAAACAACTGAATTCAAAAATTATTCCGAGCGTCTCGGCCGCCGCGTGCTTAACGACTCGAAGCTTGTCGAGGTACTTCTAGAAGCTTTCGCCGGCAAAGACGGTGTTATAACCAAGACCAATCTGAAGCTCCGCAAAGTCTTTGGCGACCAGGAATTAATGGCGGGCGTCGAAGGAAGATTGGCCGCCGCCAACTACAATACCGAACTCTCGCACGACGATGAACACGGACTATGGAAAGTTATCGTGACGTATCCGAACGGGCAGGTCGTAAATGTCGATTGGAATCTCGCGAGCTACGTTGAATTTCAGAAGTCGGTCGAATTGATGCGGATCCTCATCAATGATCTTCCAGCCCCATTTGTAATTGGCGAAAACGGCAACAGCGAGACGATAAACTCGCGCCTCGAACTGCTCGAACGGGTTACGGGCATGGCGAAAAAAGATCTAAGTATCCAGCGTTACAAGGGCCTGGGCGAGATGAATCCCGAGCAGCTTTGGGAGACGACCATGGATCCTGAAAAACGAACAATGCTACAGGTAAAAATAGAAGATGCTATCGAGACAGACGGGCTGTTCACCGTGCTGATGGGCGACCAGGTCGAACCCCGTCGAAAGTTTATCGAAGACAACGCGCTCGATGTGAAGAATTTGGACGTTTAGTGCTTCCTACATGGGAAAAAAGACGCAGAGGACGTTCATCCTCTGCGTCTTTTTTTCTTTGTTTACGCTGATGTTGATGCTATTGCAGCGGATCTTCCGGAACAAGCAAGTTCACACGCGACCGCTGATTGACGAACGCTATGCAGGCTCCCTGGTTCTTGAACTCATCCGGGAAGTTGAAGGACTCCCACCCACCGTTTAGGCACTCGTCTTCAGTGCTGACCGGACCGCAGCGTTGTTCGTTGTTTGGAATAAATCGAGTTAGCGGTTTTCCTTCCTGTCGGATAAAAACGTTGTACTCAACTGCATTGACCGAACCCTCGTTGATCGCGCGATGGACTCGGCCTTGCGAGGTCTCGAACGCCTGGCCTGCGCTGTACGTCGGCGCCCCGCCGCATCCATCCTCGATCTTAATAGCGCCAGACGTCACCACGTTGTGAACGAATCCGGGGTGGTAGTGCCACGCACCAACATCCCCAGGTGTCGTCGTCAACTGTCGAAACGTTACAGTCGCCGGGCCGCCGACAAGCGGCGCATCCGCGTTGCGGCCCACGCCGAGTATCAGAGGCATGATCGAGGCGTAAACGACCCCCGAAATCATCAGCAACGCGAATCCGACAATGAAGGATAGCTTTAGTCTTGAAATTCTATGATCCATGATTTCTCCTTTCGAAATTGGCCGGCTTGTTGAGGGACGCACGTCAAGTCCGGGAGCTGGACGTATGCCGGTGAACAAACTGTTGTCTGGTAATACCGCTCGGCGCTAGACTGTGGGCAACGATTCAACGCTGTGAATGAGCTAGGCCGGCTATCTGTTTTTCACGCAGGTTCATTCTCGCTCGGACCAAAGCTACGGGTCTTTCGGTCCTTCTGAAGTTTTTTTTCTGTTTTTTTTCCCGCGAATTCCCGGGGACCTATGTCCGAGAAACAAATAGAGATTTATGAGTTTGGTGAGTTCCGCCTCGACGTCGGTGAGCACCGACTCGACCGCCTTACGGGTGCATCGAAAGGCTCGCTTCCGGAGAAGGCCTTTCAAACCCTCGTCACTCTGCTGCGAAACAGTGGAACTCTTTTGACAAAAGAAGAGCTGCTGAACACGATCTGGCCTGATACCGTCGTTGAAGAGAACAATCTGGGAAAGGCGGTTCATGCCATCCGAAACTTTCTCGGACCAGGATCGCAGGGAATCATTCAAACCGTCCCGAAGCACGGCTACCGTTTCGTTGGCGATGTTAGGAAGATTGGGGGCAACGGAGACTCGCTTGGAAAGAGAAGTTCGGCGCAGGATCCATTGAGTCCTTTCTCGAGCTCTCCGGCTTACGATCTTTATATCCGCGGAAAGGTAAAGGCCGGCAGCGAGAACATCGAAGACACCGAGAATGCGATCAAGGTACTGGAAGCGGCAATTGCGATCGACCCCTTCTTCGCTCCGGCCTACGCTCAGCTCGCGCGAGCATTCAACACACGGGCGTTCAAATTCTCCGCCGGTCCTCACAGGAAACTTCTCCACGAGAATGCAGAAGTGGCCGTGGAGAAAGCGCTCGCTCTGGAGCCTGACCTTGCGGAGGGACACTTCGCGCGCGGATTGATCCTTTGGACAAACACAAAAGGCTTTCCGCACGAGCAGGCGATTAGCGCCTACAAGCGATCACTGGCGCTGAATCCGAATTCTGATGAGACCCATCATCAACTGTCGATGGTCTACGCGCACATCGGCCTCTTGGACGAGGCTCATGGGGAGATTGGAAGGGCGCTCGAGTTGAACCCGAACAACACGATGGCGCGATTTCGCGTAGGAGTTTACTTTGCTTACCAGGCAAAGTTCGACGAGGCGATGGCGGTCTTCAAGACGATCCCGCTGGACGTTAGCCCAATGCTTGTTTCACGGAGTACAGCTGAAGTACTCATCCAAACAGGCAGTCTCTCGGACGCGGCGACAATTATCGACGAACATTTACGAGATTCTCC
>JBKJOR010000350.1:0-9968 GCA_046595575.1 Pyrinomonadaceae bacterium
ATTAGGAACGTAGTTCCGAGTTTCTCGCGGGAGGAAAGGATACGCTGCCCAAAAATTTCTTTGTCCTGAACGCGCGATCGCCCTGTCGACGTTTCCTTCGCCGCAGTTATAACCCGCCATCGCAAGTTCCCAGTTTCCGTAACGATTGAACAGGAACTTCAGGTAACGTGCAGATGCCCGGGTCGCTTCGTCAAAACTATTGCGCTCATCGATATGTGCGGTGCGGCGTAAACCGTAACGAGCACCCGTTCCGGGAATAAACTGCCAGAGCCCGGATGCCGCGGCCCATGACATCGCAGTCGGCTTCCAGGAGCTTTCTACCTGTCCGAGCCAGGCGACGTTTTCTGGAATTCCCTCTTCACGGAAAATTCGTCGCGCCATGGCCATAAACATTCCCGATCGATAAAGTCCAACTTCCATCGTTCCACGACCGCGTCCGCGGTAGTAGTTGATGTACTGCTGGATCATCGGGTGAACCTGAAATGAAAATCCAAGCGACTTGTTAGCGACCGCGTATTGGATGTACTGGTACTGTGCGTTAGCAATCGGACTATCGATCTGCTGCTCGTCCGTTGTGAGCTCTAGTTTTGAAAGTTCGTCAAGAGGGGATGCCTCGAATTCCTGCGAATTAAAACCCACGGTCGAGTCGATCGCAGCAATACTCGGCTTTCCAGAGGCGGCTGACAATATCGCCGAATCATCCTTTTTCAAAGACGGCCTGGCCATCGCGGCCACTGCATCGGCTAACTTCATGTCCTCATCGTTCCAACGCCAGCCGCACGACGCCGAAAGCATTCGAAGCTGAGGAGTCTTTGAGTCTGACGGAAACTCCATCAGATATATCGTTTCGATCAGTTGCGAGTAGCACGACTGGAGCTTTTGGTCCTTCTGGATGTTCAGCGTGGAGTAGAGGAACACTTCTACGGACTTATCGAATTTCACGCCCGATTCCGATCGCTGATTTGCTTTTAGGGCCGTGAGACCGTCGCGAAAATGACGGCCGGAATCTTCTAAAACTTTATTAACTTGCGCCTGGGCTTTTTCGACCTCAGGCGTCTGGCCTGAGATAAAAGCACCGAGGGCAAAAATTATGAGTGCAGAAATACTAAAACTTTTGTATATGGCGGTTTTCATCAAACTTCGTCTATCTCCTGGTCCGGGCTAGGGCGAATAATAAAACGAACTAATAAAGCGGGGCGTTATAAACTCAAACGCCGATATTATTAAAAAAGTTCCCCTAACGTCGGTATTCGCGGATACGCACACGAGGATCAAAAGTAGCACATAGCGTCAAAATAATCAACGTTTTGCTGCTTTTGCTGCTTTTGCTGCTGGTTTTGCCTGTAGCAAGGCAACGTCAAAAACCTCTCGCACATGCTCCACGAATACAAATTTCAAATCTTCTCGCACTTCCTGCGAAAGGTCCTCAAGATCACGGCGATTGGGAGCGGGCAGAATTACCGTTTTTATCTTGGCACGCCGGGCCGCCAGCAGTTTTTCTTTGACTCCACCGACGGGCAACACGTTGCCCCTCAATGTTATCTCCCCGGTCATTGCAACGTCCTTCCGGACGGGTCTTTGCGCTAGGACCGAGACCAGAGCCGTCGCCATAGTTATGCCCGCCGAGGGACCGTCTTTCGGTATTGCTCCCTCAGGGAGATGAATGTGGATATCGAAGTTATCGAGAACGTCTTCATCGATTCCCAGTTCCTTTGATCGGGCTTTTGCGTAAGAGAATGCGGCCTGAGCGGATTCGATCATTACGTCGCCGAGCTGCCCAGTAAGCATCAACTTGCCCTTTCCTTTCGTTTTTAACGCCTCAATGAAAAGGATCTCGCCCCCAACAGCGGTCCAGGCGAGACCCGTGACCGTCCCGATCCCGTCTTTCTTCAATGCACCTTCGTTGAAAATCTTCGGCTGACGCAAGAAATCCTTCAGGTTGTCCGCCGTTACTCTTACAGGCTCAAACGCTTCCTCTGCCTCGGCCTTCCGACGTGCGACTTTGCGGCAGACTTTGCCGATCTCCCGCTCGAGCTGCCGGAGACCAGCTTCGCGCGTATAGTCCCCGACGATCCGCGCGATCGCCCGCCGGTCGAACCTTACGTCGTCTTTCTCAAGACCGTTTTCCTCGATCTGTTTCGGAATGAGGTGGCGTCTGGCGATCTCATGCTTCTCTTCCTCCGTATAACCGGCAAGCGTAATGATCTCCATACGATCGCGAAGGGCGGGCTGGATCGTGTCGAGGACGTTCGCTGTGGTCATGAACATTACGTTTGACAAGTCGAACGTTACACCGAGATAGTTATCGCGAAAAGTCGAGTTCTGTTCGGGATCCAGAACTTCCAAAAGTGCGCTCGATGGGTCACCGCGAAAATCAGCGCCGACTTTGTCGATCTCATCCAGCATGATAAGCGGATTATTTGTCGCGGCCTGCTGGATGGCCTGAATGATGCGACCCGGCATTGCTCCAACATACGTCCGCCGATGGCCGCGGATCTCCGCCTCGTCGTGTAAACCTCCAAGCGAAAGTCGAACAAATTTTCGATTAAGCGCGCGTGCGACCGATCGGCCTAGCGATGTTTTACCTACCCCGGGAGGTCCGACCAGGCAGAGTATCGAGCCTTTCGGCTTTTCCATCAGTTTGCGCACCGCAAGGGCTTCAACAATCCGCTCTTTCACACGATCGAGGCCGTAGTGATCGTCATTCAGGATGCGCTCTGCTTTTTTGAGGTTCAGATTATCTTTCGATTGCTTCGCCCACGGCAGGTCGGTCATGATATCGAGCCAATTGCGGAGGGTCGCTGTTTCGGCCGTGTCAGGATGCATTCGTTCGAGTTTCTTAAGCTGCCGGAGCGATTCTTCCTCGGCATTCTCGGGCATCTTGATCTTGAGGATCTTATTCCGGTATGCCTCGACCTCTTCGAACAACTCGTTACCTTCGCCCAGCTCCCCCTGTATCGCCTTCAACTGCTGGCGAAGAAAATATTCTCTCTGCGAACGGTCGATATCGGCACGTGCCTGAGTATTTATTTCCTGCTGGACGGTAAGCACATCGATCTCCTTACTTAGCAGATCGTTGACGCGGCGCAGCCGGAGGACAGGTTCAAATATGTTGAGAACGCTTTGTGCGTCTTCGACTTTCAATTCGAGATTCGATGCGGACAGATCGGCCAACCGCCCGGCATCGTCCAGATTCGCGATGATCGCAAGAACCTCAGGCGAGATATTCTTGCCGAGCGATGCGGCTCGCTCCATCGATCCGCGTACATTGCGCACGAGTGCCTCGACCTCGAGCGAGTTATCGGGAGCAAGCGGCTCGGAGATAGGCGTGAGCTTTACTTTTACGTAGTCGCCTCCGGCGTTCACCGAATCAACACGCGTTCGTGATAATCCCTGGATCAGTATTCGGATCCTGCCGTCAGGAAGCTTGAGCATCCGCATAATGATCGCGACCGTGCCCACTTCATAAAGGTCATCCTGTTTCGGATCTTCTTTGTTGACGTCCTTCTGCGAGACCAGGACGATCATCCGGTTCTCTTTTAGCGCTTCTTCGACCGCTTTTATCGATTTATCACGCGACACAAATAGCGGCACAATCATGAACGGATAGATCACGATATCGCGCAGCGGCAAGGCTGGCAGTTCCGACGGGATCTGAATCATCGGCTCGATCGCGTCGGATTCAGCGAGAGATACAGGGAAATCTTCAATCTCGACCATACGAATGATGTTAAGCGTATTGGCCGACGTGAGCAAGGAGGTCTGTTAGTAGGACTTAATCGGTGGCCGAATCAACCAGGCGTGCCAGGAATTGTCTCTGATCATCGGAAACCTCGATGAATTCAACACCGAAGCCGAAGCCATCCAGGATGTAGGCCACCTTTCCCGTGAATACCATCGAAGAGCCATCGGTTGACCCGATTTGAAGCGTCAGTGGTTCGCTTATGGGAACCTGCGCAATGCTGTCGATGTAGCATCCGCCGGGGCTGATGTCGCTGATTCGTGCGGAGCGTTTTCCAGAGGCGAATTCCAATTCTACTTCTTTCAGGTAAGACAAACGTTCTTCTTTTCGTGGCATAAATCTGGGATGGTGATGCGTGTGACCGACCACAAGTATAGCCCTTGTCGGCGGTAAACTAATAGCTTTATTCTGCAGAGTCGACCCAGGATCAGCGCGGAATCTTTTTCGTTTTTTTATGTTTCTTGACGGGTGTACGGGCTCGAACCAGATCTTTAAGCTCGGTCATGAACGCCGACGCGTCTTCGAACTCCAGATAGACTGAAGCGAACCGAACATATGCAACTTTGTCGAGGGATTTCAGACGCCTCATTATTATCTTTCCGATGTCGGTGGTCGGTATCTCCCGGTCGCTGGAATCCTGAAGTTCTTTCTCGATCTCGTCGACGATCGCTTCGAGTTGCATCACGGATATTGGGCGCTTTTCGCACGCTCGCATGAGACCGGCGAGGACTTTATTTCGGTCAAAGCTTTCACGTTTTCCGTCCTTCTTGACGACCATGTAAGGGATCTCGTCGATCCGCTCGTAGGACGTAAAACGGCGGCCGCAACCGAGACACTCGCGGCGGCGGCGTATGGAGTCCCCATCTTTCGCTTCGCGTGAGTCTACAACCTTATCTTCGATGTGAGCGCAGAACGGGCAACGCATAGTAAGTTGTCTGTGTCAGTTGTCAGCAAGCTAGTTGTGAGCAGCCGAGAATCCCCGACGTGACATGCGGCAAGGGTCTAACGACTACTCCGACCTGGTGCTTCAGACTCTATCTCTTCGACCGCGTGTTCGCTGGAAAGCAGGCCGCGAAACCGCTCAACACTTATATCTCCGTGAAGAAAATAATACAAACCAAAAACAAGGGCCGGAGCGAAATAGACGAGGTGCATCGCGATCGAAACTGCGGCCGCGTCCTCGTACCGCGTATCGGGCCGAAGAAATAATATGCTTGCGGCGGTGGCGGTGTGAAAGGCACCCGCCGCCCCGCCAGGAGTCGGGACCACCGAGCTCACTGCTGCGACACCCATTATTACAAGCGAGTCGCTAAATGTGAACGGCATGTCGAACGCGAGCAGCACAAGCCATGTCGGGATCGAAATCGCGAGCCAAAGTGTGAACGACCAGAAGGAAACAAGAGCCATTTCGCGCCAGTCCCTAAGTATCGCGAGTGCTCCCGAAAGCTTTTCGAGAATGCTAAGAAAGATCCGGCGCAGCCGCCTGGGAATGAACGGCCGATCGGTTATTCGCTCTACCCAGGCGATCAGGCGGGACGATATTCTCTGGTAAACGATAAGCGTCGCGAAACCGAGCGCGACGGCTCCCAGCAAGGCGTATCCGACCGTCGCAACATAGTGAAAATCACTTTCTCGTCCGGCGGGTGGTGTGAACCACAAAAGGTTTACAGCAAAGAAACACGCCAGCGCCGCGAGATCGAAGATGCGCTCTAAACCCAGCGTGACGATCGCTGCGGACGGCCGCACTCGGCGATCTCGCATCGGAAGCCACATCGGCCGGACGATCTCACCCGCCCGACCGATTAAAAAGATCGCAGCAAACCCGACGGTCGTTGTTGCGAACAGCTCTTTGAGGCTCGAGGGAGTGATAGGTTCGAGCAGGACCCGCCAGCGGATCGCTCGCAGCAGATATCCAAAGCAGATGATAAGAACGGCATAGATCAGATACCAGGGATCGGCCCGGCGAAGACTGCTGCTAACCAGTTGCCAATCGAGATTGCGCCCGAAAAACCAAAAGATAAATGCGGCAAAAAGAAAGAGGACGATGAACTTTACGTATTTTCCCAAGTGTTGAGTCCCGCGCCCGTATTCGACCATCGACGCATCACTAAAATCTTGCATGCCTCACAGTTTCAACCGGGGGCGAACAAAGACAAAACGATACTTTATTCGTTCGTGAAAGGCGAGCGATCAACTCGAACGCGTGAACGTTACGGATGGAGTTTATGGGCGATTGTTCCGGACCCCTGCTTATTCCGCCTTTGTCGGAACTTTCCCAGTTTTGGTATCGTAGGTTAGCTTTGACAGGTCGGGCTGTAACGGCATTTCTCGCGGAGACCAGGCATTTGGAAGCTTTAAAGGCAGCATTGCAGACGAACGGTGCGGAACTTGTGCGACGAGCGCGAGCGGGCGATGGCGTTGCTTGGGAAGAGATCGTCCAGGCATTCTCGAGACGGATCTTCAATCTCGCTTATCGCTTTACATCAAATCCGGACGCCGCCGAGGACCTGACGCAGGAAGTTTTCATTCGGATCTACCGGACGCTCGAACAATACGACGCAAAACAAGGCGACCTCGCGAACTGGCTGATGCGCCTCGCGAGAAATTTGATAATCGATGATTACCGGCATCGTCAGCGTAATCCGCAAAACACGATGGCGGACGCGGTTGACGATCACCAGTACCACCTGCGAGCCGTGGGGACCTCAGCTCATAAGGAGATGGAGCGACGCGAACTTGCGTTCCAGGTTCAGGAAGGCATCGATAAACTACCGGCGGATCTAAAAACCTGTGTGATCCTTCGCGACATCGAAGAGCTCACATACCAGGAGATAGTCGATATTCTGAATATCCCGGAAGGTACGGTAAAGTCACGAATCAATCGCGGACGAATCGAGCTGGCAAAAATATTGCGGAGGATGCGGGTAGTGACCATTTAAGGTTAGGCAAATGACGGTTCGATGACCGTCGTTCGGACAAGGGGTCGAAGGTAGTATGACGTATGAGAATGACAAATTAATTGACTGTACGAAGTTTGAAGAGTCGTTGACGGATTATCTCGACAGGACTCTCGACCGGGCAACTTTCAAGGCGGTAGCCGAGCATGCCATATCATGCCCGCTCTGCCACTCGCTTCTCAATGAAGTAAAAGGAGCTCTCGCAGTTTGCCGCGAGATGGCCGAACCGAGGTTGCCGGTTACCCGACTTGAAGCGAAGATCCTTGCGAGCACGATTCCCAATTCAGCCCTCCATTGCGAAGAATTTGAAGATTATCTGACCGATTATCTCGACGGGTTTTTGCCGGCCCAGGTTTTTCATCGATGGGAACGCCACGCGGTACTTTGCAGCGACTGCACGGATCTGCCGGGCGCGGTGGTCCGATCACTGGCAGCAATTGTTTCCTATAAACTCGACGAACTGCCGATGCCGGCGGGTCTGCACCAGCGGATCCTAAATTTAACCATCGGAACAGAAAGCGCGGCGTCGGCAAAAGCTTCTTCTGCCTCGAGGTTTGGCGAATGGATACGCGGGTTCAACTTCCCGATCTCAGTGCCACAGCTTGCTCCGGTGGCGATGATGGGAGTATTTGCGTTTTTGGTGTTCAGCCAGACAGTCTCCGCCGACGGTTCGCTGACGGACGTGTACGCTAAGAGCTACCAACTGGCCGAACAAACATATAAGCAGGGAGCGGATGCTTTCAATGGCAAAGTTCCCGACGCGCTGGTCGCACCGAACCTGGAACCGATTAACGGAACGACGTACGTTGAGGACAAGAAATAATGAATTGTGCCTACCACAGCCAGAACGTTGCTACCGTCCAGTGTAATGGCTGCGGCAAACCCCTCTGTCCTGCATGCGATCATCGGATCAAGGGATTTCCGTATTGCCAGGACTGCATCGTGATGGGCGTAGACCTTCTCAGGCAACAAGGTCAGACTAATTACGTTCCTTATGTGAAGAAGCGTACGTCGCCGGTCGTCGCGACGCTCCTGTCGTTTGTGTGCCCGGGATTGGGAGCGGCTTATAATGGCCAGACGGTCAAAGCACTCGTTCACTTTGCTGTTTTTGTCGGGCTCTTCCAGATGGCCATACTGACGGGCGGGACGTTCTTATTCGTTGGTGGCTTTATCGGGATGTGGTTCTTTGCGGCCTTGGACGCATGGCGGACGGCCCACGCAATACGGTCGGGTCTGACGCCCGATGTCGCCGAAGATATTCTCGTCAAGCGTTTTTCCGGCAACCCAAAGGTGTGGGGAATTGTTCTAACAGTACTTGGTGCCGCGTTCCTTCTTCAGAACGTTTTTAATTTGCGAGGCCTGATGCGCGGGTTTCTGCCGTTGATGCTGATCGGACTCGGTGTTTATATTCTCAGGGGCTATATCTTCAAGCCGAACCCTGAAGAAAGGTGGCGGGATTCTGATACTGCACAGCCATCGCCGACCTTTGTAAGTGCACTCGCAGAGCCGCGATTCAGGACCGGTGAATACGAAACGCGGGAATCGAGATATGGCGGTTGGCAGAATAAGTAGAGTTTTAGTTCAAGGAGTTAACTTATGCCGGTTTGGATGAAGGCGACAGGAAAGTGGGGTGGAATTCTCGTGCTGATCGCGTTGTTGATCTCAATGATGAAGACGCTCATCACGTTCATCGGCTTCCTTACGGGAGCTATTAAAATACTGATAATCCTTGTGTTCGTGGCACTAATAATTGGTATTGCAGTCATCGTCCTCAAGGGCTTGAAAGAGGCCCGCCGAAATCGCGATTAGCCTAAAAGCTGAGCGGTAGGGTATAATTGGCCATCGGCTGGCGAGCCGGCAACGGTTTGTCGTCCGATGGCTTTTCGCTTATTGTATTTAACATTCATCATTAACCACGGCGGTCACGGACTCGCTAACTCAGGGTAAATTTTATTTCGTTCAGTTAGACAGTGTTAGGTTTCGCGTTAGTCGCTCGCGGCTATCCCTGCGTGTTTCCATGTGAACGCAACGTTTGTTGCGATCAAGCAAAATCATTGAAAGGAGCTTAAAAGCAAAATGCAGAGTTCAGGTAATTTTTTTACTTTTCTTTTTTCGCATTCTTCAAAATCAAAAATTAATATTCGGAAGGTAGAGGTTTCAAAGAGACTTCTCCAAAATTCTCTACTAAGTCTGGCTTTAATAATCGGTTTTACTTCGCTCGGAGCAGGTGTGTTGGGCGTTTTTAATTACGACTTCTCAGCAAACAACGATCTCTCATCTACTTTAGTTAACCCCGCATTGAATAAGCTTTCGTTAGATCCCAATCAGGTCAAGACGATCGATTACTCCCGCCCTGACGTGTATGCACCGAATAGCGGTGGACCCTTGAGCATCGCCGAGATGGATGCCGAAGACGCCGAGATCGAAAAGCAGCTGCGGAGTATCCAGGCGACGAGCAACCAGGCATACATTCCCGCAATGTGGGCTCATATGGGCAAGATCAATAACGAATTCGGTTTCCGTCGCAATCCGTTTGGCGGTCGTACATACGAGTTTCATGGCGGCATGGATATCGACGGCGAGCGTGGCGATCAGGTGATCGCTCCGGCAAGCGGCACAGTTACGGAGGCTGGTTGGAAAGGCGGCTACGGCAACATGGTAGAGATCGATCACGGCAATGGATTAAAGACACGATACGGACATCTGTCGAAGATCGAAGTCGAGATCGGCGCAACTCTGACACGAGGGCAGTTGTTAGCCTTCGTAGGTTCGACCGGCCGCTCGACTGGTCCGCACCTTCACTACGAGCTTCGTTTGAACGATCGTCCGATAAATCCTCGCCGGTTCCTTCCGCCCGAAGTAGCGAAACTAACTAAGCTCCGTGGTTAGGGTAGAGCTAGATTTTCAGCGCAAATTATAAGAGAGTCGAACCTTTGTTCGACTCTCTTTTTTACTTCTGCTACAGACTTACGGCTGTCGAACAAGAAATACATCCCACGCCCAGCGCCCTATATTCGAATCGCGCGAGTCGAGCACTTTCGACCGATACCTAAATTGGTTCCCGTGCTCGTCTACTCGCCTGGAGGTCCCATAATTAAGATCGATCTTCTCAAGGCCGAGATCCGGCAGCGTGAACAGCTCACATGTCTCGGATACTCCATTGTGGTTGTCGTCCCGCCACAGCCTAAGACGGGAAAATATAGTGTCTTGTCGGGTGATACGGCCGTCGCCATTGCCACCATATGCGGCTGAATCATAAAGAGCGAGAG
>JBKJOR010000043.1:0-2697 GCA_046595575.1 Pyrinomonadaceae bacterium
CATGGGCTTCCGCTCTAAGCACACCGGCCCAAATGACCGGAGCATACGGTTATGCTGCAACAACTTCAAAGGAAATAAAGCGTGCGGCGGCGTTTGCTGTAAAGGCTCGCGGTAAAAGCGTCCGCAGAACAGTATCGTTGCGCAAGGTTGAAAACGCCGAAACCCAAGTGGTCGCGGGGATCAATTACCGCCTTTGCATAAGAGTTCGGGATGGTAGGGCAAAACCAACGAGCGCTACTGTGATCGTATATAAGGATCTGAAAAAGCACATGTCGCTCAGTAGTTGGAGAACAGGTCGATGCGAAACCTTCTAATTGGCTTTTGCGATCCCGTACCGTGCGATCTTTAGATAGATGCCGCGCCGGGTGAGGCCCAGCTCGTCCGCCACACGTGAGATATTCCAATTGTGTTTCGCCAGCGAAGCCCTGATAAGCCGCATTTCGAGTTCAGATACCGCCTCGTCTAGCGTTCCGCCGGCGGAAATGTCACTGAACGGTGACACTACGTTGTCATATGATGCGATGGGCCGTGAACTACTCGCGCCAAAAGTCGTCAGCGGCTGAGCACTGCGTTTTAGCTCGGTCGAGAGATGATCGGGGGTGATCACCTCATTGTCGACGGCACGGGCGATGATCCGCTGTACCTCGTTGCAGAGTTGACGAACGTTTCCTTCCCAATTGCAGACCATTAGCATGTCGATCGTTTGGGGCGTGAATGTAATGTCGCGCTTTCCGAACCGTGCCGAGTATTGGTTTATGTAGTAGTTGACGATCGGAGGTATTTCCGACCGCCGCTCACGTAACGGTGGTACCCGGAGCCGTATCACGTTTAGGCGATAATAGAGGTCCTCACGGAAGGACCCCTCAGCTACCTTTTGTTCCAGCGGCATGTTCGTCGCGGCAATGATCCGCACGTCCACCTTGATCGGCTGCTTTTCGCCAAGCGGCTGAATTTCTCCTTCCTGCAGGAACCGCAGTAATTTTGGTTGTACATCAAGAGGCAGGTCACCTATCTCGTCCAGAAAGAGGGTACCGCCGTCCGCGGTTCTTATCATACCCGGCGAATCCTGGACGGCCCCTGTGAACGCCCCTTTTCTGTAACCGAAAAGGTGTCCTTCCGCCAGTTCCTTGGGCACCGCGGTGCAGTTAAAGGGAACGAATATTTTATCCTTTCGATTTGAAAGAGTATGGATGGCCCGGGAGACAAGTTCTTTGCCGGTCCCCGAATCTCCCGTGACAAGAACAGTCACATCAGAGGATCGGATCTTATAGACTTCCTCAACCAGGGAGGTCATTGCCGGTGACGAATGGATGAAGCCCGGCATCACACTATTCGACGCATACGGGCTGGATTCTGTCTCGGTGGGCAGCGATTTGTCCTTTTCGCGTAATGCGATCAGGTCCATCCCAAGTTCCACGACCCGCAGGAGCGGCTGAAGAGAGCTGTCGTCCGATAGCACTGCTCCTGATGCAGGGCTGATGATCAGAACAGCAGGAGACCCGGCCGTGCTTCGAAGCGGGATCACGGCGATATTCCTGGTTTTGGTGAAAGCGTTTGCATTGTCCTTCTGCTGTGCTTCCTGCAGCTTCGTCACGAGTTCGCCGCTTTCCTGTGGAGAATAACCGTGCGTGATGAAAGGCTGCAGTAGCTTTTGCCTGTCCGGCTGAGCGATGATCACTCGCGTTGCCTTGCTTTCCTGCTGAAGGATCGCGGCGAGCTCGCGTAACAGCAGTTCGCGAGAAGCCGTCGCTTCGGCCAATCTGACCGTCAAAAGTTGGGAAACGACGGAATTGGTGCGCCCGTTTGGAGCCACAGCTGGATCCCTCGACGACTTTCCCAGTTTCTCTCGCTCAGCTTGGGCCAATTCAAGATCTGTTTTGAGGTCGAGCTTTTCGAAGAGACCTTCAGCCGTTATCAGGTGTTGGCTGGCCTGGGCAGAGTGGCGGTGATCAAGGTGCCTGCCCAACAGAAAATGGACCTGAGCCGTGTGGTAAAGATCACCAGAGGCCTCGAAGATCGTCAGAGCGCGGCTGAAATGATGAACTGCAAGTTCTTCGTCGTGCTCGGCCAGAACCGCAAGTCCGCGAATACGCTGAATATTGCCGAGTACATAGAAATCGGCCGATGCATCAGTGTCCTCGACACTCCGAAGAGAGTTTTCGCACTCCTCGACCAACCCTTGCATCAGTTGGCCCTCTGCCAGGACGAGCCCGGCCATATTCGCGTAGTGCTTATCTCCGCTTGAGCGCGAGAGCTTGATCGTTTCCTTGGCTTTCGCAACGGCCTCGTCGTATCGACCTTGGGCCAGGTAACAGCGGCCCAGGTTCCGCATCGATTGGAGCTTGTACCAAAGGTGGTTTCGCTCCTCAGCTAAACCAACGGCTTTTACAAGCATCTTTTCGGCTTCGTCCAGCTGCCCTCGAAATATCATCAGCTCGCCGAGCGAATCGTATATTCCCGCTACGTGAACGTGATTTTCGCGTTCGCCGATCTCGAGGGCCCGGCGCATCATTGTCTCCCCCTTGCGCCAATCCCCGAGAAGCAATAGATTAAGCCCGAGATTGTTGTAGGCGATGACAGAATTTAGTACGTGTTCTGTCCGTTCGAAGAATTCGATCGATCTTTCGAGGCACGCTATACCTTCTTGCGGCCGGCGAAGAAACCAATACGCACCCGACATATCGGTGTAGAGCTTGC
>JBKJOR010000181.1:0-4155 GCA_046595575.1 Pyrinomonadaceae bacterium
CGGGAATGACGGGGCTTGAAAACTCCAGGATCGCGACCCGGCCGCCGGGTTTAAGCACGCGGTAGAGTTCCGAAAGTCCGTCACTAAAATTCGAGAGGTTCCGCAGGCCGAACGCGATCGTGACTGCGTCGAAGCGACCATCTGGAACGGGTAGGTTCATCGCATCGGCTTCGATATACGGAATCGAGACTGACGCTTCGGAGGTTTTGTCCTTCGCGATAAGCAGCATCGGACGGCAAAAATCTGTGCCGACAATATGAGCTTGCGCGTCTCGGTCTAACTCGAGCGAAAGATCACCTGTCCCACACGCAACATCGAGGACGAGTGCATTTGGATCGGCCAGAACATCGGAGAGCTTCTCTCGTACCAGCCGTCGCCATCTCTTATCGATATTGGCCGAGAGAACGTGATTAAGGATGTCGTACCGTCGCGCGATACCAGAAAACATGTCCCGCACCGCTCGAGCGTGAGCGATCTCGCTGGCGGTCCTTTCATTTGGCATTTATCTACTGTGCGGCCGTCGCCGGTTTGATCACAACCGTGGCAATGGGATTCTTGGCGATCCGGTCGGCAACTCGCTGGACGCCGGCGATGGTCACACCTTTTAATGCCAGCTCGTCGCCCTCCACCGTGGAGCGGTAGGTATCTACATCTAGCCATCGATCCATAACACTGCGATTCGCAAAATCTGCAACAGTCTCGCTCCGCGCGGTAGCAAATTCTGCATCCGAAATACGATCGGCAATAAGACTGAATGGAAAAGGCCCGGTTCCCTGAACGTTTATTAGAATGACACCCGGCAATACGCGGGCCTGATGTACGACCGTCGAAGTGCCTGAAATCTTTGAAGCGCGAGCCTTCAATATATTCCCAAGAACGACGCCAGCAACGTAATCTGATTCGTTTCGTGACAATCCCCGCAGAGCGTAGATCGATTGCGCCCCGCTGCCGATCACAAGCTCGAGTGGTTTTGTATCCGGTGGGTCGGGTTGGCGGAAAGTGGCCGGAATGCGTTTATCGGATTTGAGCCATGCCCCGAAATAACGTCGTGCGGCTCGAAAGCCAAGATCCGGCTTAAAATTGCCGCTGATCGCGATCGTCGCGTTATCGGCTGTAAGAAATCGATCCTTTGCGAAGATAAGATCGGCGAAGTCGATCCGCTGAAGCGCTTCTACCGAACCCATCTGCGGCCGACCGTACGGGAAAGATCCGAAAAGACGCTTCGCTGCCGATTGCTCAGCGACATAGGCCGGGTCCTTCTCAAACACTAAGAGCCTGTCCGTCAGCGATTTTTTTAAGGCATCAGTCGTTTCTCTGTCGATAGTCGGACTTGCGACAGCCTGTGCGAGAGTATCGAGGAGCGTCAGAAACTCCGACGACTTGGCTGTAGCATTGATCTGGATGAAATCGTAGTTACTTATTACGTCCAGGCTCCCACCGAGATCTTCGGAGAAATATGCTCGCGAGTCTGCTGTCGGGAAGACGTTCTCGGCAAGCAGCTTCATTACTCCCTCTTTTCCCTGCGGATCAAAGGCGGAGCCGCTGTGGATCCGAATGCTGACCCTAACATCGCTTGCCGATGGATCGCTCCACATCAATAACTTCAATCCGTTCAGCAGCTTTTCCTGGCGCGGTTGCCGGCTCCCGAGGGCCTGGCCAAGGACACCGGATGCAAGCATTGCCAGACAGATCAACAGTATTGAAAACTTTTGGAATAAACTTCGAAATTTCATCGTATACACAATTTGGAAAGTGAGATGGTACCTGTTTTAGTTGCAAAATTCCATCGAAGTGTTGTCGCAACCCGGCGATCGGGTGAAGCTTCTAAAATTTTGATTTCGAGGCAGGCATCGCCTCAAACCATCAAAGCATCTATCTTTGTTGAACAAGCCGGGTTTAAAGCGATGCTGTCAAAAGGATAAATCGCTTAACTTCTGAGAAAAGCGCGTTATAATTAAAGTCAATTTTGATGCCCTTTGCGGGTAGTTAGATTCGAGAGGCTCTTAAATGATGGGAAAGATTGTTAAGTATTGCGGTTCGTGTGATGAAGGATTCGCCGAGAAGTTTGGGTTTTGTCCTGATTGCGGAGCTCCATTACAGGCTTTCGAAATGAATCCGGTTGATAACGAAGCGGGCCTCGGAGGAGAGGCTGAGGAAACCAACGTATTCGCCGCGCCTATTCCGGTCGAGAACGAGATCGATGCGACTCCCGTAGAGTTCGAACCTGAAGCTCCGGCACCGGTATTCTTACAGGCTGACGATGATATCGCCGACGGATTAGAGGCTGACGGCGAGATCGCGTACGAAGCCGTCGAAGCGGATGAAACCGAAGAGAATGCGGCATGGTCCGCTGCTCCGGCACCCGTTCTTTATCAGACTTCCGCAATGCACGCCGATGAGACGAGCTACGCTGCCGCGGACTCAGCGAATTGGGACTATTCGCATTCAGATGACGGTTACTACATTACCGTCATTCAGGAAAAGAATTCCAAGCAGCGCAACATGCTATTGCTTGGTGCGACAGCTCTTGTTTTGGTAACGGTCGTGACCGGCTGGGGTATCTCGCTTTTCCAGAAGAGTATTGATGTCGGGGCGATCGGAAGCGATACCTCCCTCGCGTATCTCGGCGTAGATGTTCCGATGGAAGTCGAGGAAAAGCCGGAGCCGGAAAAGGCAAAGGATAAAGATGGCGGCGGCGGCGGCGGCGGTCGCGAGGATAAGGAAGAAACCTCGCAGGGCGATCTCGCCGACCAGACTGAAAAGCCGATCATCCGGCCCGATGTTAATATTTACAAAACCGATAATCCAAACTTCCTGAAGCAGCCGAAAGCGGCGACCGAAGGAAACATGAAGTTCCCGAAAATTTATGATCGCTATGGCGATCCGAATTCGAAGTTTCAGGGATTGTCGAACGGTCCTGGCAGCGGTGGCGGACAGGGCTCGGGCCAGGGCCAAGGCCAGGGCAGCGGTTATGGTACCGGTGCCGGCAGTGGAAGCGGCTCGGGTTACGGGAGCGGTACCGGCAGAGGAAATGGAAGTGGAGATGGTGATGGCGGCGGTGCTCCGCCTCCGGTTAATCCTCCAAGAGTTACGACGGCCTTCCGAATAATTTCCAAGCCCAGAGCCAGCTATACCGATGCCGCTCGAACTAATGCGGTGACCGGCAACGTTCTTCTAAAGGTCACGTTGCTCGCGTCCGGACAGGTTGGAACCATCGTTCCGGTGAAACGGCTTCCCCACGGGCTGACCGAACAGGCGATAGCCGCCGCGAGATTGATCAAGTTCGAGCCGAAGAAAGTAAACGGAATACCTACATCGACAATTGTCACGCTCGATTACGGCTTCACGATCTACTAAACGAATAAATTATTGAAAACAAAAAGAGCACCGAACGATTCGGTGCTCTTTTCTTTTCTCGCGCTGCGATCCTAGATCGTATCGCCGTCCGACTTTGAATTCTCATTCAGCTCATAGCGGTCACGGTCACGTTTGTCGATCTTTTCCAAAATGTCGAGCGGCTCATTGTCCTCGTAATCAATTCCCATGGCGTGAGCATTCTCCTCAACATCAGATTGATCAGGCGTCGGGTTATGGCCGAAAACGCTTTCTGCCCCGGAGTCGTTCACGTCCTCCCACTCAGCATCAATGTCGCCACCGGAGTCGGCCGGCGAGGCCGAATGATTCTGATTGATCCGTTCAAGCAGTTCGTGAGGCGCTTTCGGAGCGTGTGCGATCTCCTCGTCGATAAACGCCTGGGTCTCTTCATCGGGCACGGATTCCCGTTCGTAAAATTCCAAATTCTTTCCGTTTATCATGTGACCTCCTTGAACCGATCTTTGTGTAGGGGAAGAATATCATACCGAGATTCCTTCGCCTAGAAATTCAGATAAAGACCACTGTCTGCGATGACGGTATCTCAAACCGCTTTCGACAGCGAATATTTTGGCACATTAGCTGGTCGTCGATGCGGACCATGTAGTCGCGCGATTTATCGAATTGGGCCCGATCATTTTGATTCATCTGACGCGACACGTTCCGCTTTTTCACCCGTGTCATCCAGCGAATGTCATAGTCGTTTCGTTCGCGGCAGAACGGGCAGGAGTAATTCGCTTTCTTGGTCTCCTGCTTCTCGTCGAAAATATCACGTTCCTGCAT
>JBKJOR010000271.1:0-6398 GCA_046595575.1 Pyrinomonadaceae bacterium
TACTGCGGCCGCGACCCGGGCAGGCGGTTCCGGAGAGGTACCGATCGGAGCTTGTATCGTCGACGCGGACGGGAACATCCTCGCTTCGGCAGCCAACCGAACGATAACTGACCACGATCCGACGGGCCATGCCGAGATACTTGTTCTTAGACGCGCCGCATCGGTCCTCAATAATTATCGCCTGACGGGCACGACGGTCTACACAACGATCGAGCCTTGTGTGATGTGTGCCGGAGCACTTGTCAACGCACGCGTCAAGCGTCTGGTGTTCGGTGCTCGCGACGAACGTTTCGGGGCAGTCGAGACATTGTTCCGCCTTTGCGACAGCGAAGTCCTGAACCACCGGATCGAGATCGTTTCGGGAGTCTTAGCTGATGAGTGTCGTCAGTTGGTGCAGGAGTTCTTTAAGAAAAGGCGAGATTAGAACGATGAGCGAACCAGATATCCCGATTGATGCTTACGGAGATTTCTCATTTGTCCCCGAATTGCTATGACGAAGTAAAGTGCCCGAATGGATAACAGTAGCCCGCTTGATATTTTCCCGGGCGAGCCTTTATTATTAACGTTTCGCGGAGAGGTGCGAGAGTGGTTGAATCGGGCAGTCTCGAAAATTGCTGTACCTTAACGGGTACCGTGGGTTCGAATCCCACCCTCTCCGCCAGCGCAAACGTAGCAAGGATAAGGTGAAAGTATAAATATGAACGGCTCCCACGCCGGCGAAGATTTGAAAGATCGCACAAAACAGTTCGCCGTTCGGATCATCAAGCTGTATTCCGCATTACCGAAAACGACTGAGGCTCAAGTTCTTGGCAAGCAGCTGTTGCGTTGCGGGACATCAGTGGGTGCACAGTATCGAGAGTCGCAACACGCAAAATCTGATGCCGATTTTATAAGTAAGATCGAAGGCTCCCTGCAGGAGCTCGAGGAGACGACTTACTGGTTGGAGTTACTGGAAGAAGTGAGCTTGTTTTCTGCGGACAAGCTTCGTCCGATACGTCAGGAGACGAGAGAACTCACCGCGATCTTTGTGACGATAGCTAAAAAGGTAAAATCGCGGCGACGTAAGTAATACGAACTTTCTCCCTTCGCCTTTATCCTTTATCCTTTTTCGAACTGGAGGAATTTACTATGCCTTTAAGCAAGAGGTTGACGGCAGAGTTTATTGGAACGCTTTGGCTCGTGCTCGGTGGTTGCGGAGCGGCAGTTTTAGCGACCAAGTATCCGGGCTCGGGTATCGGATTCGCGGGCGTGTCGCTTGCGTTCGGTCTTACGGTTCTGACCGGTGCTTACGCACTCGGCCATATTTCCGGAGCTCACTTTAATCCGGCCGTCTCCTTCGGTCTGTGGGCAGGAAAGCGATTCCCCGCTGGAGAGTTGCTTCCTTACGTTATTGCTCAGGTTCTGGGTGGTATCGCGGGTGCGGCGATAATTTTTATCATCGCTCGGGAAAAGGCGGGCTTCAGCCTGGCGGGAGGTTTCGCTGCAAACGGTTACGGCGACACCGCTGGATCACCGGGAGGCTACAGCGTTCTAGCAGCCTTCGTCGTGGAGGTCGTGATGACGTTCTTCTTCTTGATCGTGATCATGGGTGCGACGCACGGTCGAGCGCCAAAGGGATTTGCCCCAATCGCGATCGGACTCAGCTTAACGCTGATCCATTTGATAACTATCCCTGTAACGAACACGTCGGTAAATCCAGCTCGGAGCACCGGTCCTGCTCTCTTCGCTGGCACTTGGGCCATTCAGCAGTTATGGTTGTTCTGGGTGGCTCCGATACTCGGAGCAATGATGGCGGGGTTCTTTTACTCCTGGCTGGCCGGGGACGATCAGGTCCCGCCACAGGAACCGATCGTCGGTGAAGAGGCTTCCACCCGAGTCGTTGAGGTTATTGAAACTTAGATCAACCGTTCAGAGTGCAAGCTTCAGCTTGTTCTCTACTCTGAATATGCGGAAAGGTGCAGGAGTGGTTGAACTGGCAGCATTGGAAATGCTGTGAACCTCAAAAGGGTTCCGTGGGTTCGAATCCCACCCTTTCCGCCATCGAAAGTGAAACGGATAAAGGATAAAGGCGAAAGCTCGGCATTCGACTTTATCCTTTCTCCTTTATCCATTATCCTTTCAGATATGGCTTCAGGCTCCGCACAAGGTTTGAGTTGTGAACTCCGCTAGACGAGGAATCGAGCAACGGTAGCAATTTCAGTCTGTGTTGCGGGTAAGTCTGAAGCCGCCAATTTCAAGAAGAAAGGCGACAGGATAAGGGAGAAAGTGCAAGACTCTTTCTCGCGGCTTTATCGTTTCGCCTTTCTCCTTTATGCTTTCTTAAAATGTCGTACCAAGTCATCGCCCGAAAGTGGAGACCGCAGACCTTTGATGAGGTTACAGGGCAGGAGCACATCACACGGACGCTCCTGAATGCGTTATCACACGATCGCCTTCATCACGCATACCTATTTTCGGGAGCTCGAGGGGTAGGAAAAACGACAACCGCACGCCTTCTCACGAAAGCCCTTAATTGTCATAAAACGGACAAGCCAAACCTCAATCCGTGCCGCACCGACGACCCGACTGCCTGTGCGTCATGCATGGAAATATCCGAGAGTCGTTCGATGGATGTACTGGAGATCGACGCCGCGTCGCACACGGGCATCGGCGATGTCCGAGAGACGATCCTCGAGAATATAAACATTAATCCAGCTCGCGATCGATATAAGGCGTTCATAATCGACGAGGTCCATCAGCTCTCCAAACCTGCATTTAACGCTTTGCTTAAGACGCTCGAAGAGCCGCCGGCAAATGTTGTCTTCGTTCTTGCCACCACCGAGCTGCACAAGGTGCCCGAGACCATAAGGTCGCGATGTCAGGAGTTCGATTTTCGCACGATCGCCTCACAGAAAATCTTTGACCGCTTAAAGCTGATCGCGAAGGCGGAGAACGTCGACATCGAAGATGGAGCTTTGCGGGAGATCGCACGATCCGGCATGGGATCGATGCGAGATGCACAGTCGAATTTCGACCAGGTGATCAGTTTTTCCGGCGAGAAGATTGCTGTTTCAGATGTTTCCAGCGCGCTGGGAATTGCGAGTGCTGAGATGCTTCGTCGCGTGGTCGACGCGATCAGCGACAGATCACCGAGGCTCGCTCTCGACGTGGTTGCAGATCTCGTCTCGCGTGGGCAGGACATGCGGAATTTTTGCCGCGACCTCCTTGCCGTATTTCGCGATCTGTTGGTTTTCAAAGTTTCGGACGGTGATACGTCGCTCGTCGAGAGCTCCATGCTGACAACGGCGGAGATGAAGGAATATGGTGATCGTTTCGTCCAGGCCGACTTTTTGCGGTTCTTCAACTCGCTCGCGGAGACCGAAACGAATCTCAAAGAGGCGATGCAACCGAGATACGTTCTTGAGACAGGATTAGTAAAACTGATCGAACTCAGGCGAGTCGTGCCGCTCGAGGATCTGTTGGAACGGCTTGGCCAGCTTGAGAAAAGGCTTGGCGGCGGTGTGGAGTCCCCGCCAATCGAAACTGTCGCCGCACCCGCTCTGGAAAAAAAAACTCTAGTTTCCGAGCCGGCCATTCCTGAACCCATAGATTTACCCGCTCGCGAACTTGAACCAACCGAGTGGGTCCCTGTGCGTGAAATACCTGAGCCCACCACCGCTTCGATAGAGCCGCAGCCGATCGTCGATCTTAGTTTTTTAGAGGACCTGCCTGTAAAGCTGGCTCCCATCGATTCGGAGGCGCTCGAACATGTCGACGACACCGCGCTCGATGCAGCATACGAGAAAAAACTAGCGATGAGCGGTGACGATCTTTACCCGATCGCGAACGCGTCGGCAATCATGGCAACGTTACTTACCAAGGCTTCAATAGCCGCTTCGACATCGATTTCCCCGAATGGCTCCGCCGCCGCCGCTGCTGCGGCTCTGAACCCGGTCTACGCGGCACCCGTTTTCGCGGAGTCCGAAATTGCGTCAGATCCTGCACCGTTACCCGAAGATGCATCTCAAGAGCAGATGATGGCCTATGCTGCCAGTCATCCGATCACCCGCCGGATAATGCGTGTCTTTCGAGCAAAGATCGTAAGCGCCGACCGAGTCTGAACTTACCCCACAAACAATGAACAATTGTTTCACCCTTTCGTATTGATTAAGGATTTGACACAATCTTGAGAACGAGTGAAACGTATATTACTGCCATGCCTTAGAACGCTTACCGCGAGCCTGATCATATCTCTGGCTGTGCTTAGCATTGCTGCCCAGGAGACGTCCCCTTGGTCGCAGAATGTTTCGCCGTTGCCCGCACCGACGGGAATGGTCAACGATTTTGCCGGAGTGCTCGACGAATCGGCTAAGAGCCAGATCGAATCCCGGCTTCGCGAACTGAAGACAAAAACCAGCCCGCAGATCGAGATCGCCGTTGCGGTGGTCAAAACGACAGGCGAGCGTCCGATCTTTGACTACTCGCTGGCGGTTGCCCGAGGTTGGGGGATCGGAGCGAAGGAGGACGACAATCCGAGCGCCCTTTTGCTCGTGGCGGTCGACGACAGAAAATACTTTACTCAGGTGAGTAAGGATCTAGAGGACGAACTGCCCGACGGTCTCGTCGGGAGCTTGCAGCGGCAGTATCTGGTTCCGGAATTTCGCAAAGGCAATTACGGAAAAGGGATCGCCGACACGATCGACGCCTACATACGCACGATCGAAACGAGGACAAGTGGCGGTGTAGCACCGCCCGCCGCGAACACCGGAGAACGGCCGGGTGTCGGTGTATCGCAAACCCTCTCCAGCGGATTCTGCTGTATCGCGGTGATCGTCGTCCTGGGTTTGATAATCCTGTCGAACCGCGGCGGCCGCTCAGGGAAAGGCGGAGGCGGATGGGGAGGAGGCGGATTCGGGGGCGGAGGCGGTGCTCTGCCGTGGATCATCGGGTCAGTGATCGCGAATGCAGCGAGCTCATCATCATCCGGCAGTAGCTGGGGTAGCAGCGGTGATAGCGGCTGGGGTGGCGGCGGCGGTAGCGATTGGGGTGGATTCGGCGGCGGCGGGGATTTTGGCGGCGGAGGCGCGGGGGGAGACTGGTGAGAAAGTGAAAAGTGAAAAGTGAAAAGTGGAAGGCGCATTACGGATCACAAACTTTCATTCACATCACTATCACTAACAAGTATCATGCAACATCAATTTGCAGCATTCATCGATGACCTTCGCGCGACGCACGGAAAGAATCTTGCGTCCGTGATCCTGTATGGGTCAGCGGCTACAGGTGATTTTATTCCTGAGCATTCGAACTACAACATTTTGATCGCGTTGCACAGGATCTCACCAAGGGATCTCCGGAATGCCCACGCGTCGATCCGCGAATGGCACAAGCTCGGGCATCCGGTGCCGGTTTACTTTACGGTCTCGGAGTTGGAGAACGCGGCAGACGTTTTCCCGATCGAGTTTCACCAGATGGAGGCGGCACGAAAGGTCTTATACGGAAAAGATGTCCTCGCGGATCTGAAGATCTCTGATGCTTACCTGCGTCATCAGGTCGAGTACGAGCTGCGTAGCAAGCTGATTCTGCTCCGCCGACAATATATTCCCGCGTCGGAATCGGTTGATGGATTGAAAAATCTGATGGCGGAAAGCCTGTCGAGCTTTGCAGCTCTGTTTCGTGCCGTGCTGCTGTTGTCGGGCATCGAACCGCCGACAAAGAAACACGAGATAGTCGCGCTTACGGTGGAGAAGCATGGCCTCGAGGGGGCGGTATTTGAAAAGATATTCAATATTCGCGAGAACAACTTTGCCGAGCAGCTTGACGACGTTTCGGCAAATGCGCTTTTTGCGGGTTACATGGAGCAGATCGATCGCGTCATCGAGGCGGTCGACAAGGTAGGACGGGCTGTTGGCTCGTCGTAAAAATACGATGGGATGCACAACGGACAGGCGGTCCGTTCTAAACAAGGAGAGAAGGATAATGAAACGAGCAATTCTACTGACGATCGCAGTGATCGCGGCATTCGGATTGAGCGGCTGCAGCTACAACGATCTGACCGCGAAACAGCAGGGCGTTAAGGGCAAGTGGGCCAACGTCGAGAGTGCGATGCAGCGCCGGGCCGATCTAGTCCCGAACTTGGTGAAGGCGGCCCAGATGGCGGGGGTGCAGGAGCAGGAGGTGTTCGGGCAGATCGCCGATGCTCGCTCTCGATTGCTGAATGCACAGCAGGCCCAGCCGGCGGGAACCGATGGCGACAAGACGCCCGAACAAAAGCAGGCTGTCATTGATGCAAACAACAGCTTTGGCGGAACGGTCGGGAGGCTGCTGAGCCTCCAGGAACAGTATCCGCAGCTTAGATCCGTTGACGCGTTTATGAATGTACAGACCGAGTTAGCTGGAACCGAGAACCGAATCAAAGTCTC
>JBKJOR010000293.1:0-6238 GCA_046595575.1 Pyrinomonadaceae bacterium
CCAGCTGGGCGGTCGCGATCTGTCTGATCAGCACCCCGGCTATCGGAATCTTTAACAGCATCCGATGAACTAACAATCTACCGGCATCCGTTCGTATCCATACGAATGTTACAAGCCCGATGATCAAACCCACGGGCAGAAGCCACCAAATATTATTTGCGACTCCGTTAGAGATCCAAAGCACGATCACGGTGATGGTCGGCAACCCGCGACTCGCGCTCAGTGTCTTAAAAAGGTCGGACATACGAGGCACGATGTAGAGGGTCAGAAATGCAACCATGAACGAAGACGCCACGATAAGAAACGCCGGATATGCCAGAGCACCCCGCAATTTGCGTGTGAGACCAACACTTCTTTTCAGATAGTCGACATATCGCAGAAGAACATCATCAAGTGCACCGCTCTTCTCGCCAGATAATATTGAGGCGGTATATATCTTTGGAAATATACCCTGGGCCTCAAACGCCCCGGACAACGGCACACCGCTCTTGATCTTGTCCTCGACATCGACCAAAACCTCCCGAAGATTCGCAGATGCAGAACGGGTTTTCAGAAGGCTGATCGATTGCAGCATGGGGATACCCGCCCGAAGCAAGGCCGAAAGCTGTTGGTTGAAGAGTAGAAAGTCTTTCTGCTTGACGCGTCCATGCTTGGAGCCTGAAGAGAATGGGAGATAAGACGAGATGCCGGTCCCATTGGCACTCACCGCAAAGACCTTAAAGCCTTCGCGCTCGAGCTGAACCTTTGCATCCGTTGCTCCGGATGCTTCGACTACTCTGGTAACAACATCGCCCGAAGGCGTACCTAATCGGCAAATAAATTCTGACATGAATTTAGATAAATCTTACGAGGGCTCGATCCCAGGCAGTGCTGTACGTAAGTTCGCCCGAATTATAACACGCAATTCTTCGGCAGTTGTTCCATTCCCGGGGCGACGCACGGATTATTATGACGAGAACAACTATTCCGCAAGTTGCCTCATCTCAAGAAATATCTTGCAGAAGCTGTGCCTGTTCCTTAAAATTATAGTCGATCCCCAATTGGAGAAAAATATGGCGTTCACGGGTTATGAGGGTACTCGCCTCAGCGGATTTTCGCTTCGGGCAGCATTCCTTTTATGGGTGTTTTTGTTGTCCGTTTCGTCTCTTTCCGCCCAAGTCCCGGAAGCTTCGCCCCCTCCGGAGCAGGATCCGTCCTCTCCGATTCGCGTCAAGACCGACCTTGTGACTTTCACACTTACCGTCACGGATCTATACGGGCGTTATGTTTCCGGCCTGAGCAAGAGCGCCTTCACCGTTTTCGATAGCAATCAGGAACAGGAGATCACATACTTTAGCGACGTCGATGCACCCGTTTCACTCGGCGTTTTATTTGATGTCTCGGGTTCGATGAGCGGCGACAAAATACAGAAGGCACGAAAGGCTCTATCCCGGTTCATTGGCTCGAGTCACCCGAACGACGAATACTTTCTTATTGCTTTCAACAGCCGTGCCCAACTCTTACTTGACCGGACTCGCGATGGCGATGCCGTTCTGCAAAAGCTGACGCTTGTTAATCCGCGTCAGAATACAGCTCTCTACGACGCCGTTTACCTCGGAATTGAAAAAGTAACTCGAGGAGCTCACCAGAAGCGTGCTCTGCTGATCATCAGCGACGGCCAGGATAACGCCTCGAGATATAATTTTGGAGAGGTTCGCAGGTTGACGAAAGAGTCGGACGTCGTAACGTATGCGGTTGGCATCCTCGACGCCGGCGACGCGTCGAGCCAGGATGGCATGCAGGGGCAGGCATTTCTTGACGAGCTCACGTCGGTGACCGGCGGCAAGTCCTTTTATCCTACCAGCGATATTGAAATGGACGAGATCTTCGAGCGCATAGCTCTCGAATTGCGACATCAGTATTCGATCGGATATACACCCAAGGATTTCACACCCGACGGAAAGTGGAGAAAGGTCAAAGTTAAGGTCAAACCCCCTCGCGGTCTTCCGCGTCTAACGGTTCGAAGCCGGGAAGGTTACTATGCGACCCCGGCTTCAGATCTACGTTAGTTATCGATCTCGAACATGAAGCGAATTTATTTCCTGAGTCTCATCGCATTACTCTCCATTGTGCTAACTTCCGAGCTGCTCTTATCAGCTCGTGTAGCTGCCCAGGTGCCTACATCGGCGACAAAGCAACCGTCGCCGACCGCGACACCCCAACCGGCTCCGACTATACGCGAAGAGGATATGGTCGTGAAGGTCGATACGGAGTTGGTCAATTTGAACGTCCGCGTTGTCGATCGAAACAATCGGCCGATCAGTAATCTTCGGCAAGCCGAGTTCAAGATATTCGAGGACACTGTTCCTCAGCAGATAGAATTCTTTTCAAAGTCGGAGGTGCCGACAAATTATTCTCTGGTCATCGATAACTCGGGTTCGCTTAGATCCCAGATCGATCAGGTAATTGAGGCCGGCAAGATCCTTGTGAACTCGAACAAGCCTGAGGACGAAACAAGCATTATTCGATTTGTGAGTTCAGACAAGATCACAATCGAAGAAGATTTCACAAGCAAGAAAGCCGATCTGATCGATGCTCTCGATACAAAACTCTATATCGAAGGTGGCCAAACCGCGATAATTGACGCGGTATATCTTGCAGCCGATCAGATCACAAAATACGAAAAGGCATCCTCCGGGACGGATAGGAAAAGGCGCGCACTGATCCTAGTGTCGGATGGTGAAGATCGAACCAGCTTCTATACCCAGCAGCAACTTTTCGACCTGCTAAGAGAGAGCGACGTTCAGATCTACGTTATAGGGTTCGTAAACGATCTCAGTTCCGATAAGGGTTTCATCACGAAAAGTCCTCAAGGTAAGGCGAGAACATTTCTGGAGCGACTCGCAAGCGAGACCGGAGGTAAGGCCTACTTTCCTGGGCAGGTCTCAGAATTGAATGCTATTGCCCGTGAGATCGCGAGCGAGCTTCGCACTCAGTATTCGATAGGCTATTTGCCGACCAATGATCGAAAGGACGGAACTTTCAGGAACATAAAGGTTGTTGTTGAAGATGGGCCGAACAAACAAAAACGCATCCCGCTGACCCGTTCAGGACGAATGGCCGACCCTGAGAACGGAGCGACGCCGACAATACAAAAACCAAACTAAAAGGCGGGTAACCAGTAACCTTATCTCGTAGGAGAAGCAAAAAGAGGCGACCTGAAAAGGCCGCCTCTGAGTTTTTTTTATTGCACTAGCTTCGGCTAGTGGACCTACTTCTCCCAGCCCTAGGGCTCTAGCCGAATCCGATCTTTTACTCGGGTACCGATCCCGAGATCTTCTTTCGATTAGTAACACCCGTATCGTTGTCTGGAATTCCGTCGCTTACTTCGCTGTGCGGACTTGGGATGACGTGGACGGCTGTAACGGTTCCAACTCTACGTGCAGCAGCCGCACCCGCCTCGACCGCAGCCTTTACCGCTCCGACCTCGCCTCGGACTATCGCGGTCACCAAACCGGCGTCGACCTTTTCATATCCGACAAGCCTTACGTTAGCGGACTTCACCATCGCGTCGGCCGCCTCGATCATCGCTACGAGTCCCATGCACTCGACCATTCCTAAAGCTTCCATAATATTAGTAGGCCGCTATCGCAAATACATCGCGAGAACGATCAAGATCGCGGCTCCAATCGTTAATGCTATCGCCGCAACAAAGAACGCCGTCGGCGATCTGTCGGGCGGATCCCATGAGATCTTTATCGGCTGCCGATTGAACGCCCGCTTTTTCTTTCGGATCGAGGCTGCGGATGTCAGCGGCGGACGGGGCGGCGCCATTTTAGCCTCAGACTCCTCGGCCGTTTCCTTAACCAGCGGTCCCGCATTCAAGCTCACCGCTGAACCACAACTGTAACAAAACTGCGACTCGCTGCGAACATCCGCACCGCAGCTCTCACAACTCGGAATTTTAACAGCGACTTCAGCCATTATCACTTCGTCCTGATCGCCAACGATATCTCGACCGCGGCCGCCATGATCTCCGCTTTTGTCCTCGGGGTTACTTTCTTCCCTCCGGTCTCTTTCGTCAACCGGTCGATGAGCTTCGTGAAAACCTTTCCGTCGGCCAACGCAATGACGAACACGCGGATGTTCTGATCCTTTAACAATCGCAAAACATCGTCGACCTTTGCACCGCTTTCCCGATCTTCACCGTCGGTGACCAGAACGAGAGAACGGGCACGGCCGCTGTTGTGTGCATTTTTTACCAGGTATTCGGCAGAGATTTTTACCGCATCCAGTATCGCCGTCTGACCGCCCTCGACGAACATGTTCTGCGCGGCGTCGTTAAGGTCACTCTTACTCGATGTGAACTCCTGTCGCAAAACGATCTTTGGCGTATCCACAAACGTCAATAGAAACGCTTCGTCGTCCGCACCATTTTCCTTAACGACTCCCGTCACAACGTCGATCACTTTATCGAGTAACAGCCGGAAGGATCCGGAATTATCGACGACCAAACCATAGCTGATCGGAGTTGGAGCAGAGTTCTGTTCCGGCATTTGCTGGGCGTATGCCGCGCCGCAGAGCGCCATCGCAAACAGAAAAGCTGAAGTAACGAGTCGGTGCATAAAACAACTAGACCGATGCAAAGACATCCTTCTCATTGCCGAGATCGCGTGCCGAAGGCGTGAGTATTGTCTTTGAGTTTATGTAGATCTTTTCGCCCTTATCGATCGCCAAACGCACATCCGTCTCGCTGACAAAATCCAGCGGCGTCCGGCTTGCTCCGTTCTCGGTCAATGATTGCGGTCGCAATTCGTGAATAATAGTCTTAACGGGCGACTCCGATCTCGCCGGCTCCGTTGGCGGCTCAGGCAGTGGAACGTCCGCCATCTTTTTACTCAGAAACTGATCGACGATAGCGGCGATCTCAGCCCGACCCGGTTTTTGTTTTGTCATCGCAGGCGGCACCGTCCGAACCTCGGGTTCGGCACCTTGAATTCTTGGCCGAGCGGCTCCAACCGGCTTCGTCTCCCAGGCGACACGCTTAATGTCCATAAGGTGTATAGGCGAAACATTGTCGGAAGTTACATTACCGCCCCATGAGCCGCAACCGAGAGTCATTGAGGGTGGTAAGTCGGTAGAAAAGCCGATGGCCCCGTGGGTTGTCGGTGAGTTGATAATGACGCGCGAAGCTGGCATCTTCGCCCCATATGCGATGGCAGCTTCGCGACTCCGCGTGTGCATTCCTGCCGTATGACCCATACCTCCGAATTGCAGAATCTCGTAACAGCGGTTCGCACCGGCCTCGAGTCCGTCGACAACAAAAAAGGCAAGAGTCGGTGACAGCTTTTCGATCGACCACGGAAAATCCCGTCCGACACCGGCACAGTCGGCGAGCAAACATCGCGTACCGCTTGGCACCGAAACACCAGCGAGATTCGCAATATACTCCGCCGATCTCCCGACGATCCCGGAATTCAAAGTTCTCTCAGGAGTAAGGAGAATCTTCCCGATCGCCTCCGCCTCGGTCTCATTTAGAAAGTGACCGCCCTGTTGCCTGAACTGATCGCGGATCTCGGCCTCGATCGGAACGTCGACGACGACAGATTGCTCCGACGCACAGATTGTCCCGTTATCGAAACAAGTGCTGGTGAGAATATCGCTCACGGCTTTCACCGGGTCGGCTGAACGCTCGATAAATACTGGAACATTTCCCGGTCCGACACCGAACGCCGGTTTACCGGACGAGTATGCTGCTCTCACTAGTCCGATACCGCCCGTGGCGAGGATCACCGCGGTTCGCTTATGCTTCATTAAGGCTTCGGTCGCCTCGATGGTGCTGTTCGCAATACAGTAGATCGCGTCCGAAGGGAGGCCGTGTTTGATCGCGGCCTCGCGCATTACGCGCGTCGTTTCACCTATACATCGGGCGGCCGACGGGTGGGGCGACAGGACGATGGTGTTACGGGATTTGATCGCGATAATGATCTTGAAGATCGCCGTTGAGGTAGGATTAGTTGACGGGATTATCGCCGCGACGACACCGCGAGGACTCGCTATCTCGACTATCGTTTCGTTATCCGAAACTACTCCGACAGTCTTCATGCCCCGAAAATAATTCCAGACATCCTCGGCGGCGAATCTATTCTTCTCGCGTTTATCTTCGGCTATACCGAAGCCAGTTTCTTCGTGGGCGAGTAAACCTAGCCGGGCGGACTCGGCTAACGCAGTGTTCGCCATCGCCTCGCATATTTTATCG
>JBKJOR010000347.1:0-3084 GCA_046595575.1 Pyrinomonadaceae bacterium
CTATCTTTGTATCGAAGTGAAGATCCTTTACCGGCACGATCGCCCGGGCCGGCCGATGGTCGCCCATCACCTTCGCATAACTCTTATTTACCTCACCCCAAAGCTCCAGGTCGGAAACATAGATCGTCATCTGCAAAACGTGATCGAGATCGCTTCCGGCTTCGTGAAGCACCGCTTCGACATTTCTTAACGCAAGCTCGGTCTGCTCTTCTATCGAGCCCGTGAACGGGGCACGTGTAACGAGATCCATCGGCAGTTGCCCGGACACGAATACCAAACCGTCATGCACGATGCCGGACGAATAATGCCCTTTGGGTGTCGGCTGATCTTTTGGCTGCACGGTCTTCATCGTTTATCTCCGGAAGAAGTGAAAACTGATAAGTGATAACTGATAAGTAAGAGCAATGACGAAAAGTTATCAGTTATCACCTATCAGTTATTCCGAAAAATTCCCTAGCCAACACTCCCTTCCAATTTCAATCCCAAAAGCTTTGTCGCCTCGACGGCGTATTCCATCGGCAGTTCGCGAAAAACTTCCTTACAAAAACCGTTGATGATCAAGCTCACCGCGTCTTCCTGGCCGATGCCACGCTGCTGGAGATAGAACAATTGGTCCTCGCTGATCTTCGACGTCGTCGCTTCGTGCTCGACCTTTGCGGTGTTGTTCATCACCTCGATGTAAGGGAACGTGTTCGCTTCAGACTTTCCTCCGATCAGCATCGAATCACACTGCGTATAGTTCCTCGCACCGGTCGCCTTGGGCATTATCTTTACGAGCCCGCGATACGAGTTGTTCGATTTCCCGGCAGAGATCCCTTTCGAGATGATCGTCGATTTCGTATTCTTGCCGAGATGGATCATCTTCGTTCCGGTGTCGGCGATCTGCGCGTTATTCGTCAAGGCAACGGAGTAAAATTCGCCAATCGAATTGTCGCCCTGCAAGATCACACTCGGATACTTCCACGTGATAGCCGAACCCGTTTCGACTTGTGTCCACGAGATCTTCGAATTTACGCCGCGGCACGCCCCGCGTTTCGTGACGAAATTGTAAATACCGCCTTTGCCGTTCTCGTCACCTGCGTACCAGTTCTGCACAGTCGAGTATTTGATCTCAGCATCATCGAGTGCCACCAGCTCAACGACCGCAGCGTGGAGCTGATTCGTATCGAACTGCGGTGCGGTACATCCCTCGTTGTACGCGACGTAGCCGCCTTCTTCCGCGACTACCAACGTCCGCTCAAACTGTCCCGCGTCCTGCGTGTTGATCCTGAAATAGGTCGACAATTCCATAGGGCAGCGGACGCCTTTCGGAATGTAGACAAACGAACCGTCGGAAAATACCGCAGAGTTTAAAGCCGCGTAATAGTTGTCATTCACCGGCACGACCGAGCCGAGATACTTCTTGATCAGCTCAGGGTAGTCCGCGACCGCCTCGGTGAACGAGCAAAAGATTACGCCCGCTTCTTTCAATTTCTTTTTGTACGTGGTCGCGACCGAGACCGAATCGAAAACAGCGTCGACGGCAACGTTCGCGAGCATCTTCTGCTCTGACAGAGGGATGCCGAGCTTTTCAAATGTCCTGATCAATTCCGGATCGACCTCATCCATCGACGCCTTCTTCACTTTCTGTTTAGGCGCGGAATAGTACGAGATGTTCTGAAAATCGATAGGCGGGTAATCGAAGTTCGCCCAGTAGTTCGGCTCCGTCATTTTCAGCCACTGACGATAAGCCTTCAGCCGAAACTCAAGCATCCACTCCGGCTCGTTCTTCTTCGACGAAATGAGCCGCACCGTATCTTCGGACAGTCCTTTGGCGATCGTGTCCGTCTCGATGTCAGTCACGAAACCGTACTTGTATTCCCGGTTTGTAAGTAATTCTGTTGCCGTTGACATATGCTTTTACCGCCGAGACCCCGAGACGCAGAGCAGAGCAAATGCTTTCACTACGAATCGATGCGTCGTCTTTGTCACAAATATCCTTCTCAATATATTGCTCAGCGTCCCTCGCGTCTCTGCGTTTAAACTCTCTGAGGTTCGATCGTCCTGTGAATTCCCTGTATCGCATGGAACATCTTATCGACCGACTCTTCGTTCCCGACCAACTGAGCGAGCGTGATCTGCGACAGAGCGTTCTCGACGATCTCATGTAGGCCAACGATAACCGGTCGGATACCGCAATCACCCTTGTGTACACATGAATCCAGGATTCCTGTGTAGCTCTCACAGTGTTTGCTCAGCACGTCTTCGTCCAGCACCTTGATGATCTCGCTGAGCCGAATGTCAGTCGCGGGCCGTGAGAGAAAATAGCCGCCCTTTGTTCCGCGCGTTGACGTCACAAAACCGGCCTTGTTCATTAACCACATCAGCTTGCCGGCATTCGCGGTCGATATGCCCTCACGCTCCGCGATCTGCGGCAATGTCAGGCTTTCGCCGACCGGCAGATTCGCGAGCTGCACAAGGCATCTTAATCCGTACTCTTCTTGTGCTGAGATCTTCATAACGCTAGCCAGTCCCGGGTTTATCGTTGAACTTCGACTCTAATAGTCTCAAATCATTACTTTTTAGTCAAGATTGCGGAGGATCTTTGAAATGGACAGACGGCGATCGCCTGAACGATCCAAGCGGTAACACGTTGCACAAGCCCGCGCGTAAAAGGGCGACACGTACAACATTGAGCATATCGCCCTTTTACGCGCGGGCTTGTGCACTTTGCGGCTACAGGGTCCGGTACGGTCGACAAGGCGGGATGCTCGCGTCAAGGCGTCGAGAACTTACCTCGAATTTTCACCGCACGTTCGATGACATCGACGTTCTCTAGGATCTTCAACCGCAGATCGCGGTCGAGATCCGGGTTGTCGGCTAGGAATTTATTGACGATGGCGAGAGCATCTTCGCTTCGCTGTCCGCCGATAAAGGCCCCGAGCCAGCCGTTGACAAAGAAGATCTTGCGATTACGTTTGTGATTGGGAAGCTCCTTTAACGCTTTTTGCAGATACGGCAGTGTCAGGTCCGCGTGACGGACAGAATTGAATGGACCAAATGCTGCCTCGATCCAACTCTCTGAGATCTGTCTATTGTTGATGA
>JBKJOR010000046.1:0-9021 GCA_046595575.1 Pyrinomonadaceae bacterium
CTGAGCCCAAGGCTAGTTACTCCGGTATTGAGCATATCGCCTTGCTCACGCGTGAGTTTTGCACCTTGTTGCCAGCACTGTTTCAGCGCAGAGCATTTCTGAACACATCCGGCGAGACATAACGCGTGTGGAAGTTTATCCAGTCGGCCTTGTGCTGCTGGTAAACCGGATCGTTCTCGAGCGTCGTCGGCGGTCGCGAATAATCGTTCGACGCATGGGTCGGAAGCGGCAACAGAGTTTTCGAGAACACGGAGTTAAGATCACCGTCCTTGATCCATCCATTTCCGATCAAAACATAATCGCGTTTGTAACCAGCAGGTGGCGACGGCATCGTCGGGAATTTCAGCACAAGCTCGTCGCCGGCGTTCATCAAAACAAAACGGTTGTCCGTCTGCAGCAACAATTCCCGTACGTCGCCAAAACGTGTGAAGTAGCCTTCCATGTCACGCCAACGCTGGCCCGTCGTCAGCAAGTTATCGTAGTCGGGTTTTTCCGGTGACGAATCGTCAGTCTTTTCGATCACGGAGAATCCGCGATAGCGAAGCTCCGACGAGTTTAACTCAAGCCTGGTCAGTGTATTTTGTTTGCCAATATCGTAGGTGCCCCACGCGAGCTTGTCCCAGAATATCTCCATGTTCGTCCGTAGACGCGCAGCTCGAGCCCCGGACGGCAGTTCGAAAAGCAGCGTCTTCATCTTGCCGGCAGGAAATCCCAGATTCTCTTTCTCGACCTTCCAATTACCGTCTTCACCGCGGACTTCCAGACTCAGGCTCCGTGGTTTTTCCTTGCCGCTCTGACCGAGTTGGACGTTGATCGACGCATCGGTCGGATGCACCCAACCGTCAGCTACGATCGCAATTTTCGCCTCGACCGGCGCATCCGCCGGTAACTCAAGCTCAACGAAATGGTCTGTCGCTACTCCCTGAAATGTACCGCGCTCAAAACCGTCGAGATACTTCTCATCGAGCTGTCGCACGATCGTCGAAACGTCGTCGCCTTTGTCATTTCGCACCGAAGCGAATTCCCTCGTGGCGCCGGTCGTGAAAACTTCCAGCGGCGCCGGCGGGATCGCGAAGCGCTCGTCGGTGAATACTTCGGTACTCTCCGGATGATCGACGACGAGAAGCGAATACTGATCGACGTAAAAACTCTCCCAATATTCGCCGGTGATCCGTAGCTCATAGAAATTTTCGTTCGTTGGCTTGAGTGCGTCGCCCGGGATCTTGAACCACTCTTCCGTTTCGAGAACGCCGAATATGTCCTGCGCGTTTATCTTCAAGCCGAGAGCCGGACTCCACGGCGGTGCATCCTTTACGAGTTTGAATTTCGCACCGTCGAATGCGAAGAGGTGCGGACACGAGCCCTTTAGCCGCTGCTCGGCTGCGATCGTTTGATTAGGTTTGAGATCGAATTCCGCCTGGACATAACCGTTCTGCCAGACGACGCGGAGAACGTCGGCGGCCACGTTCTCGCCTAGGCCGAAATGCACGACCGGCTCGGTGATCAGCCGCTTCTGCAGCAGCGGGCCGGAACGCAATTCCAACTCCCCTCCGATACCGAACGAATTTACGCGCTGATCGCCCGTTGCCTTCGCAGCTCGCGGACGAACTGTCTGCCAGTTGTAGTTTTTTCTGCCTTGGTTCAAAAAGATTGTCGGGACCCCGTTTGATATGCCGATAAGGTCGAGTCTTCCGTCACCGTTCGGATCCGCAACGCCCATCACACGTCCCGAGATCCTTACGGTTGTCTCCTCGAACTCACCACCTCCCTTGCCGAGATAGATAACCGTTTCCACATCGTTGGCGAGCACGATGTCGCTCGCGCCGTTGTTATCCAGATCCGCGACTCGGATTGTGCAGTTCTTTGACGTGCTGATCGATTCGCCGTCTATGACTGTTCCGTCGGCGGCGCGAATTTCCTTTATGGTCTTAACTACCGTACAGAACTGTTTAGGCAGCCTAACCTCTTTCATCGGAAAAACGCCTGCGAAACCTCCGTTGCTATGTACATCGATCGACAATGCCGTAATGGCTCCCGTGAAGCCCGAATCGTAAAGGTAGACAAGTTCAAGTCGCCCATCGCCGTTGACGTCGCCCGTGGAGATCGCGGCTGCATCATAAGCGCTCTTGTGAAGTTCGTCATGTTTCTTGAAGGAACCCCCGCGTTCGTTTGAGAAGTAGAGAAGCTTCTCATCCTTGTCGCCAGTCACAACATCGGCATCACCATCCTCATCGATGTCGAAGGACAACAAGCGGCGTACATTTTTCGCGTCGGAGAATTTTTCCAACGGCGAGAAAGTTCCATCCGCGTTGTTTTGCAGAACCACAGGTGGGCCAGATTCTCTTCCCAGGACGAGATCCAGATCTCCGTCAGACTCGACGTCGAGAACCCAAACGCCGGCGTACTTCCCCTTCGTGATCTCGCTTGGAATGTTGGTCTGGGCGGTTGCGTCGGCGAAGCTGTCACCGATCTGTCTAAACAATCTAAAACCGTTGGGTCCGGCAAGGGCGACGTCGGTCTTGAAGTCATAGTCGAAATCAAAAGACGTGAACCCCGACGCATTTAAAACCGAAAAGGGAATTGGCGAGGTACCGATCCGAGTTTCCGTTTCGGTGCCGCTCGCGATGCTTAGCGGAGCGTCGCCGTTCAGATAAAAAACCGTCGACCACTGCGCCTTTGTATCTGTCATCTGCGGTTCAAACGTCAGGGCCGTATCCGCTGGCGCTGGCGATGAACTCGGAACTTCCAGAACCAGGGGTTTAAGGAATGGCTCGCCGACACTCGTGTCGGAATACTTGACCTTATTTATGCTCTCGCGGAATCGCAGATCGCGTAGTAGAACATTTCTAAAGGACGAAATCTGTGTGAGTGTCGCTCGCATGTCGCCTGACCCTGCCGCGGCATTCAGCGCCTCGAGCTGTGTTCGTATCTCGCCATCCCACCTCACCGCCTGCAACGTAAGCGGAGCGAGGAACGCCTTCACAGCTTCTGAATCATTGTGCTTAGCGGCAAGACGCGCGGCCTCGATCTGAACCTCCAGATTGTCGGGATCGATGACGAGGACCTGCTCATACAATTTTCGCGCGGCCGTGTCGTCGGCTTGGCGTTCTTTCTCTTTTGCGAGCGCGTAGATCGCCTTGACGTTATTCGCGTCGAGCGCGATCGCCTTTTGCAGGTTGCGTTGCGACGTGTCGAAATCGCCACGTTGCTTTTCCAGCAGGGCGATCGTTTCGTAGATCTTCCCGTTCGTGTCTGCCAGCGATCGGGCGCGTTCAAGGCTCTGTTCGGAACCGTCGAAATCTTTCTGCCGCATCTGAAGGATCCCGAGATTTGCCCACGCAGCCGGTTCGTAGGGAGCCAACTCGGTCGCCTTCGTCAGATCAACTTTCGCGCGTATGTCATCGCCAACTTGAAGTGCAGCAAGCCCGACATAGAATGCGCGGAGCGCTTCCGTAGGCACGGGAGCTTCCGTTTTCCGTCCGGTTGTTCCGCAGGCGGCAAGCGTAATCAGGGCAATTACCGGTAACAAGATCCGCTGCATACGACGGTGAATAAGCCCGCGCGTTAGCCAGGGCCATATGCTCAACATTGGTAACAGGGCCGTCGGATCGTCGTTTGAAATTGCCATAGCTTGAACGTGTCGCCCTTGCTAACGCGGGGGCTTGTGCACCGTGGGCGCCATCATCTCTTCGCCTCTCCCGGTACGAACTCAACCGGCAACTCATTTTCGCGAACGAAGTAAAACTTCCCCGCCTCCATCGCGGCGATCGCCTGTTTGTTTCCGCCCGGCCAGTAGATCGTCAACTCCTCGATCTGCGGCGCCGTGCCCAAACCGAAATGCACACGAAGATCACTCATCGAAAGGTAGCTCTGCGAACCCATGATCTGACGCTCGATCGTCCGGTCGCCGATCTTTGCGACGACGCGTGCACCGATCGCCGACTTGTTACGTTCGCCTTCGAGCCACAGCAGTACGAAGTTTCCATTGTCGGTCGTCTCGTTAAAACCGATCTGCGCCTTGCTCCCGTTATTCGAAATGACAAAATCGAGATCGCCGTCGGCGTCGAAATCGGCAATGGCCAAACCACGTGAGACTTGCTTATCGAGAAGCGCGTCGCCGGCGGAATTGCTAATATCGGAAAATTTTCCCGAACCGATATTTTCAAGCAGCGAATTTTGCTGCGCGAAGGTCACAGTCGTCGAATTCTGATCGATGTTGTCCTCGATGTGGCCGTTCGCAATCAACAGATCTTCATCCCCGTCGTTATCGGCGTCAAAGAAATCAACACCAAATTTCAGACGCGCACGCGATGTCATACCGACACCGACCGCGTCCGATATCTCGGAAAATAACAGTGGCTGTGTCTGGCTGTAGATGCTCGCGTTCTCGTCCTGAAAGTTCGTCACCACGATGTCCAGGAACGAGTTGTCGTCAGTATCGGAAAAGTCGGCTCCCATACTTCCTTCTTCATTGCCCGCGGTGCTATAGGCGACACCCGCGACGGGAGCAGAATCTTTCAGACGACCTTTCCCGTCATTGATCCAGAGCGAGTTCGGCGCAGTGTCGTTCGCGACGTACGCGTCGACGTCGCCGTCCTTGTCGATATCGCCGAGTGCGAGCGCGAGTCCCTTACCGTTTTTGTCCATCAATCCCGCCCGCTCGGTCACGTTAGAAAATCTTCCGTTCCCCTCGTTTCGCCAGAGCTGATCTGGCACCGGGTCGAATGCGATCGGGGTCGCATAGACGGGAACGCGATTGCGAAATGATTGCGGTGCGTTCCGATCGTATTCGACGTAGCGAACAATGAACAGATCAAGATCGGCATCTCCGTCCATGTCGGCAAAGCCGGCGCTGGTCGCCCACTTTCCGTCGGAGGTGATACCCGAAGTGTCGGTCACATCGAGGAATCCGCTCGCCGAGTTTTTCAACAGACGATTGTTTCCGTCTTGCGATGTGAGAAAAACGTCGAGCCAGCCGTCGTTATCGAAGTCACCGGCTGCGGCTCCCATTCCGTAGCCGACACTCGGGAGTTTCCACTCTTCGGTCTTGTCCGTAAACTTTCCGCGGCCGTCGTTCATAAATAAACGATTGCGGGCATTCGCCGATCGTTCTGCGCTCCAGACCGTGCCGGAGTTGACCAGCAGGATGTCGGGTGCGCCGTCGCGGTTGAAGTCGGCAGTGACGACCCCGCTCCCGATCGTCTCGGGCATCCATCTTTCGGGCGTACGGTTCGGAACATGCTGAAACTGGATGCCGCTCGCGGCCGTCGCATCGGCAAAGCGGATCTTGCTAACGGTGTCACTTTTCACCGATGAATTGTTGGGCGTAGTCGGCTGTGACGAGCATGCCGACACGCTCGCAAATAGCGCCGTTATGATGATCTTTAACCTCATTTTCGGGTGAGTCTCTCCACCTCCGCCTGGGCTTTCTTCGCACCGGCATCGTCACCCTTTGCCGTGTAAGCCGCAACGAGATACTGATAAAGGACCGGTTTCGTACTCGCATCTGAGTCCGGCTGGATGCGTTCTACCAACGCTATTACCTGGTCGTATTGTTTTGCTTCGTACGCCGTTTCGAGCTGATAAAGCAGCGGCACAAGTCGTGACTTAGTTTTTTCGACGGTAGCTTTTCGCTGGTTTATCGCTCCGAGCTTTGTCCTGTACAGTTCAGATTTCTCGTCGTTACCGGCTGCTGCGTACGCCTGACTTAGAACATTGTTCGCAGCAATACTTTCGGGGACAAGCTCAACAGTTTTTTGCAGCGTGTCGATTGCTTTTAAATGTTCGCCTCGGCGCAAATAGATCGTCCCGAGGAGAGCTAGATCGTCACCCCGCCGTTGGGCGAGCAGGTCGTTCTGCACAAGCTCGAAACTCTGCGCAGCCTCATCGATCCGGCCCGTGTAAAACTGCGCCTGCCCGAGGAGGGCGGCCACCTCAATACGTTCTGCGCCTTCGGCCCCGAGCGCCGTCAGGAATTCTGTCGCTTCTACAAAGCGTCCCTGCTTGATATAGATCCGAGCGAGATTCAGTTTATCGGCTGTCGAGAGCTCGGCGACGGGGACATGCGAGAGCAGCTCTTCGGCGGCCGCCCAGTCTTCGCGCTTGATCAATGCGCCCTGAAGCAGCTGTCGAACCACGGTTGAATTCGGATGCTCTTTGCGAAGGTTTAGCAACGAGTCGACATCGAGTTTTGTCACCGGCAGCTGTGATGCCAAAAGCGTGTTGATGCGATTCAATTCCGCCGTCGCCTTGGTGTCTTTTGAAAGCCGCTCCGCGTCGTTCTCACCGACAGCCTGGCATGATGTCAACGCGAAAAGCGACCCTAGGATAAAAGTAACAAAGGCCGGATAACATTCGTCGATCATCTTTCGAATTCGTCCTTGTGGATCCGCAGTTTCAGTCCTAAAAAATCGGAACCTTGAAATTACCCGGGGGAACACGAAAATGACTGGATGCATATGTCCGCTACTTAACCAGGAACATCGCGTCCAACACCGAGTGCGTCGGCGACACGATTGATGTAATTGAACCACGCGGCTATAAGGGTTATCTGAAGAATTGCTGTGTCGTCAAATCCGGCGCTGCGGAGCCGTGTGTGATCATCAGGCAAAACCTGGGTGGCGTCGTTCGTCAACTTTACGACGTAATCGCACATCACCCGTTCCGCTTCAGTGATCGGAGCATTCGTATAATCTTCCCGGAGCTGCCGGACAAGATCTCCATCCAATGTTACGCGACGCAGAAACTCTGCGTGAGACTCCACTCAGTAAAAGCATTCGTTCGCGGCCGAGACCATCGTCGCTATCATCTCGTGCTGACGCCGCGCGAGAGGCAGGTCGGGCGACATCATCGCGGCATAGGCGGCGAACGAATGGAACATCGCGTCCGGTATAAGCGTGTGCGACTGGATGATCGACTCGTCAGTTCCCGTTTGCTCTGCTGTCGACGCTTCGTACTCGCTTGGATAAAGAGAGCGCAACTGCATCATCGTCTTCTGCAGCTTCTCGTCGGCCTCCTCAAACGGTACGGTTTTGATCCACGCCATCCCTCGAAAATCCTCGCTTAAAAAAAAGATAATAGAACGGCATTCCCAGCAATGTGACTACGACCCCAACTGCCGTCTGTAAAGGATTTTGGGCCGCAATCAACATTAGCACAATCGCCGCCACCGCCAGAAAGAAGATCGGCGTCAGCCGGTATCTCCGTGTCTTGTAGCCGCCATGCTCGCGCCCGTTGCGCATCCCCAAGCCAAAAAAAGTGGGCGACTCGGAAGCGAGTCGCCCGTTTCTAAAGGATAGGTCAAGAAGACTACTTGCTTCCGCCGTTCGCCAATTTTCCAATAAGCGTGAAGAGTGGCAAGTACATCGAAACGACGATCGATCCGATCGTGATACCTAGAAAAGCGATAAGTGCGGGCTCGATCAGAGCGAGAAGATCGGCGATTGCCGAGTCAACCTCTTCCTCGTAGAAATCCGCGATCTTACCAAGCATGGCGTCCAATGCACCCGTCTGTTCGCCGACGCCGATCATCTGTCCGACCATGTGCGGGAACACTTTGGTCGCCTTTAGCGGTTCGACGAAATTCTCACCGCGTTCGACACCGGCACGTATCTTGAGAATTGCCGTTTCGAGAACGATATTACCCGCAGTCTTCGCCGTGATGTCGAGTGACTGAAGGATCGGAACACCCGAAGATAACAGCGTCGAAAGAATTCGCGAAAATCGGGCAACAGCGATCTTGCGAAGGATCGATCCAAAGATCGGAAGCTTCAGCAAGAGCGAGTCGATATGCCAGCGACCTTTCTCGGTTTTATAGTAGAACTTGGTCGCAACAACTGTGGCGATAATTCCAGCCAGCAATGCGAGACCGCCCCAACCCGCGAGGAAATTACTGATCCCCATAATGATGCGAGTAGGCAGCGGGAGAAGTTCGCCGGGACCGAGCAAGCCGATAAAGATCTGCTCGAACTGCGGGATGACGACCACCATGATGACCGCGATCGCCGCGATAGCGACAAGTATGACGGCCGCCGGATAGATCGACGCCGACAAGATGTTGCGTTTCAGTTTGACGACCTTCTCGATCAGTGTCGCAAGACGCTGGAGGATGAGATCGAGCACTCCGCCCGTTTCACCGGCTTCGACCATATGTGTGTACAGCGAATCGAATACCTTCGGATGCTTTTCGAGGGCAGCAAAGAGAGTGGCTCCTTCCTCGACGTTCTGTCTAACCTGGCGGAGCACGTCTTTGAAGAAGGCGTTCTGCTGCTGCTCGCCGAGAATGTCAATACACTGTACGAGTGGCAGACCGGCATCGATCATCACCGAGAACTGTCGGGTGAAAACTGCAAGCTCCTTGGCACCGACCTTTTTTCGTCGGCCCAGTTTCGGGATCGAAATTACGCGTCCCTTTTCCGAAGCCTGCGTCAGCACGATCTGTTCGCGGCGCAGCAACGCACGCAGCTCGTCCTGGCTCGCGGCTTCTCGCTCACCGGCGACCATCTCGTTAAGTCGGTTTCTTCCCTTAAAGGCGTATGTAGGCATCTCTTTCTCTAGCTCCTCTCAAAAGTAATCGTCAGCGTACTGGCGGACGCTGTCCAATGGTTCGTCCCTGGGCGTAAGGACTCGAATGTGTTCCCGCTTGAACTACTGGCTTCGCAGTTCCACCATAGCTCGTGTTCAAGCCCGAACCGCGTTCGATAAGTTCTTTCAGCTCGTCGGCGTTCGACGTACGCTGCATGGCAACATCTAGGGTGATCTGTCGCTTGTGAACGAGGGACGCAAGCGCCTGATTGAAGGTCTGCATTCCGAACTTGTCCTGACCAGTTTGCATCATCGAATAAATCTGGTGGATCTTGTCCTCGCGGATCAAGTTTCGGATAGCCGGATTCGGCATCAGGATCTCAAGAGCCATCACGCGGCCGTCGCCGGTTGCCTTGGGCACCAAGGCCTGACACATGATCCCTTCGAGTACGAGAGAAAGCTGTGTCCGAACCTGTGACTGCTGGGCCGACGGAAAAA
>JBKJOR010000080.1:0-6254 GCA_046595575.1 Pyrinomonadaceae bacterium
CTCGGGGATGCCCAGATTTTAACCGATGCCGGCTTCTATTGGCGAGACCGCGGCGGTGTGAAAGTGCTCGTCTGCGATCCGCTTGAACGCGCCGGTTTTGTAAATGGTTTCTCAACCCGACTCGGCGGCGTGTCTCCGTTTCCGGAAAATAGTCTCAACCTTGCCGGCTATGATGAAGACTCGGCTGAGAATATCGCGGAGAATCGACGACGCTTTTTGTCCGTGTTTGGCAGTGACTTCCGACTTGCTACTGTGTGGCAGGTTCACGGCGACGCGATCAAACGAGTAGCAGATGACGCCGGCATCGAAATGTCTGACGAGAAGTTTGACGCGTTGATCTCGGATAGGGAGAACGTTCTTGTTGGCGTGAAGACAGCTGACTGTGTGCCTGTGCTGATCGGCGATCCGGAAAGCGGCGCTTTTGCTGCGGTTCACGCCGGCTGGCGTGGAACGGTTCAGTCGATCGTTGGAAAAACCGTCGAACGAATGCAGGAAATGTTCGGGACCGATCCGACCGACCTTGTATGCGCGATCGGGCCGGCTGCGAGCGGACGATGCTACGAGATCGGAAACGATGTGATCGATGCTTTCAGCCGGAACTTTCCGGCGTCCGAAAAATACTTTACGGCGACACGTGACGGTCACGCACGAGTTGATTTGCACGAGGCGAACCAGGACCAACTGATCTCGCTTGGCGTTCCCGCAAACAAGATCTCTACTTCACCGCTCTGCACCATTGAGCGAACCGACCTTTTCTTTTCTTACCGGGTCGAGAAGAAACTCTACGGCAAGACCGGCAGGCTGCTGTCGGTGATCGGGAAGCGGGAAGAAAGTGCGAAATAGTGAAGAACGTTTTTGGCATCGTTCACTTACCACTTACCACTTACCACTTACCGTTTAGCTCCCGAGCGGACTCGCGCCGTCAATGTCACGTTCTTTGTCCGCGGCGGATAGCAGATCTCGTCCGTACACGCTTGATAGCGAACGGACGCCGTTACGCGAACAGTGTTCCCTTTAAAGTTTGCCGGTACCGTGACGGTAAACGGAAAGCTGACACGGCCCTCGTAGACGTTTATCACATTCTCGGAAAACTGAAACTTACGATTACGTCCGCTCGGATATGTGACTCGGCTGACTTTAACCCCGGGTCCTCGGACGGAGACAACGGTTGGGATCGCGTACTCGCTTGCGGGGCGACTTGAATTTACGTGGAGGCCCCCCGGAATCGTAAGTAGGATATTTCCGCGAACGTTTGCGCCGCGGGACACGGTGCCGTTTCCGACCGAACCACTTATGGTTTGACCACTAACGCCGGCCGACGCCAGGAAATAAAAACTAAAAGCCACGACAAGGAATGAAATTGATCTGATCATATTTAGTAAGTCGCCTTAACTGCGAAGCTCGCGAGCGTCTCATCTATTCTACGCAGATAATCTGCATAGTGTTCTGAAATGACGGCGAAGCGAAGGCGATATGTCGCATCACCGGCGGCAACTAATTTATAGACTACTTTCAAACCCGTTTCGTTTGCCGCTTCTTCAGTTTCGATTCTCCAATGACCTTCGATCTCATCGCTAACGATGAATTCCGACGCGGCCTGGAGAACCGATTCGCGTGCGCTCAGCAGGTTCACCTGATCAAGAATATCCACCTCGATCGTCGCCCGCTTGCCACGGTCACCACCTTCGCCGGACTCTTTGGAATAGGCTTCGAAGTCATGGTTCGGGCTGTCTATGACGTGCAAAAACCCCTCAGGCTTTCGCAGCACGTATCGTTCGGTCTCAATAACTTCCGGATCGAAAGCCTCGGCGGCGCGCTTCTTGATCTTCGTCGAGGCCCAAACCATGACGGCAACGAGGATAAGTCCCGGGATCAGAATTTCCATATCGATCAAATGGACGGGCTATCAGCCCGACCCACGGCCGCGAGTTGACCGCATGCGGCATAAATGTCACGACCACGCGGAGTGCGGACGTAAGCCGAAACACCGAGCGACTCGAGGATTCGCTTGAACCTCGTCACCTGTTCAGCATCGGGCGGATGATAGTCGAGTCCGGGCGCCGCGTTATGCGCGATCAAGTTGATCTTGACGCGCCGCAAGTCGTTTTCCCGCAAAAGGTCGGCAAGCGCTGCTGCATGCTCATCCGAATCGTTAATGCCTCCCAATAAAACATACTCGAACGTAAACCGCTCGCCGCGTTTCAATGTCCTCTCGAAAGCCTTCGCGGCAGTCATCAGTTCGCTGATGTTCCAGCGTTTGTTGATCGGCATCAGTTTATCTCGCAGGTTGTCGTCCGGAGCGGAAAGCGAGATCGCGAGATTGGGGCGACGCTCCAGTTTTGTGAATTCCTCGATCTTCGGGACGATCCCGGCGGTCGATACCGTGACACGGCCCGGCACTATGAACAGCCCGTTCTCATCTGACATTATCTCCAGCGCCTTGATCAGGTTTTCAAAATTCAGGAACGGTTCTCCGGCTCCCATCGCGACGAGGTTGGTACCGTGCGGCGTCTCGCCTCCGACACCGTAGACGTCGTTCAGCACAACTATGACCTGCTCGACGATCTCGCCCGCCGTCAGGTTTCGCAGCAGGCCGAGCTTTGCGGTCAAACAGAAATCACATTTGAGCGGACACCCGGATTGTGATGAAAAGCAGATCGTATCGCGGCCTTCGCTCGGTATGAAAACTGTCTCAACAGGCATGCCTTCACGGGTCTTCATAAGAAATCTACGCGTGCCGTCTTCGGAAACGTAACGCGACTCAACAGACAGCGTTGAGGATTCGGCGACGGCGTCGAGCTTCTCGCGGACAGCCTTCGGGAGGTCCGTCATCTCATCGAACGAATGAAGGCGTCGGTTGTTCAGACCCTTAAAGATCTGCCGCCCGCGGAACCGGCGTTCGCCGATCCCCTCGACAAAATCTTCAAGCTCAGCCGATGTCAGCCCGGTCAGATGTACCTTCTCCGTCACGGCTTCAGTTTAGCGTATCTGCAACTAAGCGGCATGGTCTGCGATCGTTGATCATTGTTCGTCGCAGGCCAGCTGCAATTCTTGTTCGTGTGTTGATATGTTTTGAAACACCGGGGAATTTAGTGTGATTTAGTGGTTTCAGCTCCCAGCCACCAGACTGAAACCACGAACCCACACGAAATTACACGAACAAATCAAACTCGAAGTGGAAACAGACATTGAAACACCGTCGCGGGTTTCGCGTAAACATACTCCATGAAAAGAATACTTCTCGCCATCGCTCTTGTTATTTCCGTCTCGTTCAACATCATGGCGCAAGCCGCAAAAGATGCCGATCCGAAAGATGTTGCTTCGCTTGATTCGATCATGAAAGCCGTCTATGACGTTATCTCGGGTGACGCCGGAAAGGCCCGCGACTGGGATCGGTTTCGCTCGCTTTTCCACAAGGATGCCCGGCTGATACCGAGCGGAAAGAACGCGCAGACCGGCGTGATAGGTGCACGTGTGATGACACCCGAAGAATACGTTAAGGGAAGCGGCCCCTACCTCGAGAAGAATGGTTTTCATGAACGCGAACTCGCCCGTCATGTCGACATTTACGGCAATATCGCCCAGGTCTTTTCGACATATCATGCTTTCAAGACGACGACAGATAAAGAGCCGTTCATGCGCGGAATCAACAGCTTTCAGCTTTTGAACGACGGCAAGCGGTGGTGGGTCGTGACGATCTACTGGCAGGCCGAGACGCCGGACAACCTGATTCCGAAACAATTTCTAAAGAGCAACAAGAAGTAGAATCCGGTTTCGCGGTTCAGTCGAATTCCAACCCTTATGGCTGAACACATTTTGAAACGCGAGATGACGATCGAACTTCCGAGAGCCGAGGTCTTCGAGTTTTTTTCGAACGCCGCTAATCTCGAGCGCATCACGCCGGCCGAACTAAATTTTCATATCGCGACGCCGCAGCCGATCGAAATGCGCGAAGGCGCGTTGATCGAGTACAACCTAAAGCTCCACGGTTTTCCCCTGAAGTGGAAAACGCTGATCTCAAAGTGGGACCCGCCGTTCGAGTTTGTCGATGAGCAATTGTCCGGGCCTTACAAGCAGTGGATCCACCGGCATACGTTTACAGAGATCGACGCTGGAACGACTCTTATCGAGGACGAAGTAAAGTATCGGCTCCCACTGGAACCGTTCGGAGACATTGCACTCTTTTTCGTCGAGCGACAGCTCAAGAATATTTTCGATGCCCGACATCAAGCCGTGGCAGAAGTGCTAAACGTAAGAGAGCGCTAAACGGTAAACGGGAGGGAAAGCTAAGCGGTAAGTGAAGAAGTTGGCCGAGGTCTTCACTTACCGTTTACCATTTAAAACTAAGCTTGCCATTCACCGCAGAATGCCAGATCCGCGCGGCCCGTGATCAGGATCTCGTCGTTCTCACTCCAGTGGACCCCCGTGGTGCCGCCGGGAGATACTACCGAAACTGTCCTGCCCGTCTTTCCCGTAAATGCGGCGAGCACGGCGGCCCCAATGGAGCACGTCCCCGAAGCTGCGGTCTCGCCGGCACCGCGCTCCCAGATTCGCAACTCAATGTTCTTGCGATCGAGTACCTTAACAAATACGATGTTCGCTCGCTCCGGAAACATCTCGTGATTTTCCATCGCCCGCCCGAACCCTCTCCAGTCGAGATCGAAATCGTCGACGAAAATACAAGCAACAGGATTACCGACGTTCACGCCGGAGAACAAGAATCGACGGCCGCTGACATCGATCGCCTGATCGATCACCGATTCGTGCGGATTACCGGCGACGGGAATCTCATCCGAAGTGAACTTAGGTTTCCCAACCTCGGCCTCAAACCAATAATGGCCCTCGGAGATCCGTTCGATAAGTCTGTAATTCTTGACACCGCTCCGCGTCTCCAGCCGTAGCGCCGGATCAGACCACAGCCCTTTGTAAAAAAGATACGCAACCGCGCACCGCGTACCGTTGCCTGAAAATCCTGCGACGCTCCCGTCTGGGTTTACGATCTCGCAGAAGTAGTCAGCGTTATCATTTCCCGCACGTTTCTTTACCACCGCGATGCCGTCCGAACCGGCGCCGGTGTGGCGATGGCAGATCTCGCGAGCAAGAGCCGGTAGAGACAATGATTCCGGTATCGCACCACCCTCGATAACAATGTAGTCGTTGCCAAAGCCGTGATATTTACAGAATGGGATTGCCGTCATTTCGCCTTTTTGATCTTTACTATTGTCTCCGTGGGCGTCCTATGGCGGAGTACGAATTCGATCTTATCGCCGACGCTTACTCCGTCCAGTATCTTTTTGTCCGAGACGTAGAACTCCATGGACATAGGCGGCATCACGCCCTTTATCTCTTCATGGTCAATTCCGACCGAGCCGAGATCGAGGTCGATCTTTGTCACGACGCCTTTTCCATCGTAATCACCATCGGCGGGAACTACGGGAGTCGGGACGGGACTCGTGCTCGGGCTCGGAGCCGATGAGACGGCCGTTCCAGCCTTCGGAACTGAACTGTTCAAGGCCTGCGGGGAACCACACGAAGTTCCAAGAGCCGATCCGAATGCAGCAATAAAAAGCAGTTTGATTTTCATAGGCGAGTTGAATAATAGTAGCATTCCGAACGAATCACATTATGGCACCCCTGATTGTTCTACTCGCAACTTTTGCGATCCTGTTTCTTATAAATAGATTTCTGCTTGGTAGGCGTTTGACGATGTCGTTCATCGGTTGTGCGTCGATGGCCGCGATGCTTATCGTCACCGGTATTACGCATTTCACAAACACAGAGCAGATGATCGAGATAATGCCCGAGTCCATGCCGGCAAAGCGCGCGCTGGTCTACTTCACGGGCGTGTGCGAGCTTATGGCGGCTGTTGGGTTTCTTTGGAAGAGGACGGTGCGGCTTGCCTCGATCTTACTGATCATATTCTTCGTGCTCGTTCTGCCGGCAAACATCGCGGGAAGTCTGAACTCGGTTCAGTTTGGCGGAATGGAATACGGTCCGCTGTATCTGCTGTTCCGCATTCCGCTGCAGATATTTTTCATCTGGTGGGTTTGGTATTTTGGGGTAAGAAAGTTTTCGGGCTCCGCCCGCCGATGAGCGGAAAGGCTCTGCCTTTCCGGCCAGGCTCAGCTTTCTTTTCGCGGCTACGCCGCCATCGTGAGGCGTAGCCGCGCCATTTGTTGGAGTTCGTCGGAAAGGCGGAAACCCACCGTCAGAGGCGGACTTAGGGTCGTCTTGCGGCGGGCGCGGGAATGATA